>CAZAHQ010000077.1:0-10879 GCA_964484415.1 uncultured Acidobacteriota bacterium
CGACTTTGATCCCGGGGCCGTAGTCGACGGTCGCCACATCGCTCAAGCGAAGCGCTGTCGAGCCGCGTCGCACCACAAACGCCTGTGCCAACTGTTGTGGTGTGATTGGCGCGGACGATGGCTGGATGTCGAGGCGCTGTTCACCCGTATCGACAAAACCGCCACCACGGACCGCAATCGCGCGCCGTGACGCAACGGCCAGATCCTCGAGCGTCAGACCGAGGTTGCGCAGCGTCGACGGGTCAGCGGTCACCTGCAGTTGGCGCACTTCGCCGCCGAAGACGGTGACGCGTGCGGCACCCGGGATCGCGAGCAGGCGCGGCTTCAACGTCCAATCGGCAAGATCGCGCAGTTCGTAAGGTGTTGCCTGCGTCGATACCAGGCCGATCTTCAGCAGGTCCATCGTCGACGATGTCAATGGCGACATCGTTGGACTGCCAACACCATCCGGCAGATGGCCCTGCAACTCAGCCAATCGCTCCGCCACGCCTTGTCGCGTGCGCGCCGCATCGACATCGTCTTGGAATGCAAGAATCACGACCGACAACCCTGGGATGCTGTCGGAACGCAGGCTCTCCAGGCCCGTTGCGCCGTTGACCGCCGCCTCGACGGGTCGCGTCACCAACTGCTCGACCTGTTCGGCGGTGAGGCCAGGGGCCTCGGTTTGAACGGTGACCTGCGGTGAAACGAACTCGGGAAAGACTTCGAGCGGCGTTTGTGCAACGCGTGCCGCCGCGGCAATCGACAGCACGAGCACAGCAATGATCACGGCCCACGGCCGCCCCGCCATCGCATGCACCAGCCGGTAGAGCATTCAGTCGGCCTCAGTCTCGGTCTCGGTGCCCGATTCGGCCGCGAGCAACAACGCCGCACCGCGCGTGACAACCCGTGTGCCGGGCGTGAGCGAGTGCGTTACGAAGTACCCATCGTCGACGGGACGATCGAGTGCAATCTCGCGCCGCTCGAAGCGCTCGCCGTCGAGTTGCACGAAGCACCAACCGCGGGATGCATACGTCACCACCGCCGCCGCCGGAACCATCACGCCATGTTGCGGCGGCTCGTCGCGCGCCACGCGCACGGTCAGCTCTTGTCCGATCTGCAAAGAGTCAGCGTCGGCGACCAACGCCAGCCAACTACGGCCAGGCAGTCGCGTCGTCGCCATCGGCGCGCGCCACACGCGCTGAACTTCCCAGGTGCGCGTCCCACCCAGCAGTGCGTGCAACTGCGCCGGGTGTGCCGGCGTGACATGTGCCTCGTCCGGCAACTCCAACCGGACCAACGCCTCTTGCCCACGACTGAGCCGCTCGAGACGTCGACTCCGTTCGGCAGAGCCCAGTGCCGCGAGCTCCGGCCCCCACTCCGCGATCCAACGTCGTTGCAACAACGCTTGCTGAGCACGCTCGAGTTCAACCTCGGATTCCGCTTGTTCGAGAGACTCCTGCGAGGCGTTGCCTTGATCCTGCGCCAGTGTGCGCGTCCGTTCGAGTACCGACTGAGCCAGTTGCAGACGGCTGGCCGCCGCCTCGGTTTCTGCCGCAAGTTGAAACAACGGTGCGCTATCGATGACCTGGCCAAACCCTTCGATCCGCGTGGCGTAGTCGAGCGCAGCAAGCGGCTGCGTTTCGATCTCCAGACGCTGCTGCCGCTCGGCGTTCAGCGTCAGCGATCCTTCCAGTGTGGCCGGTTCAGGGAGAGCCCTCTCTGAATCGGCCGGCGGGCTGCAGTGCATCAGCAGGGCAGCGACGCCAACGACGCCAAACACGTGTCGCAAGTTCATCAGTTCACCACCGGACTACGTTTGAAAGACGGAGCCGCCAACTGCGAGGCGGGCCACAGCGGATGTTGCACGGCATTCTCCAGATCGAGCACCGCGCTGGTCAGCCGGGCGTGCGACTCGAGTGTGTTCTTTCTTGCTTCGATTTCAGCCAGACGCGCATCGTTCAGAGCCAGCGCATCGCCCCGCCCGGCTGTCATCAACTGCTGCTGGCGCACGGTGAGCTGCGCACGCTCCACCGCCACGCGATCGAACGCGACGCTGTCACTCAGCGCCGCAGTGAGCGCCGCGTATGCACGATCGACGGCGGCTCGGGCGGTGGCCTGCAATGTATCGAAGCGCGCAGCGATCGCCGTGCGCTGCGCTTCCGCCTGCGCAATGCCCGTTTGATTGCGATCGAAAAGCGGCAGCGATAGGCCAACGCCGAGCAGCAACTTGTGCTCCCCTCGGTCCCAGCCGAATCCAGGGCCGAGTTGTACGCTGGGATACTGCTTGCGCACCTCGAGTCGTAGTTGCTGCTCCTGCGCGGCGTACTCATACAGGGCTGTGTGCAGGTCAAGTCGATCGATCACCGCCTGGTGCATCAGATCGTCGAAAGCAAACGCCGACACGTCGCCAGGAAGATCGATCGCTGGCGGCTGATCCCAGCCGATCGAGAACTGCGTCTTCGTAACCCCAACGGCATGCGCCAACACGACTTGCGCGTCATTCATCGCCGATGTTGCGAACTGCAACTCGGCTTCGGCGGTTGCAAGCTGCGCCTCGACCAACGCTTGGTCGTGCTCCGCTTGTCGACCTGCGGTGACGCGCGCCGCGATCAGGTCGCGTCCTCGCTGCACGCCCACCATCCAATCGCGGGCAACGCGCGCGCGCTTCCCCGCTAGGCACCAATCAGACCACGCGGCACGTACCTCGTGTGCGATGGCCCATAAGGTTTCTGCTAGGCGCACCTGAACCGCTTGCTGCTGTTGCAATGCAATCTGCGTTGCGATCTTGCGTTGTCCGTGCTCGCCCAACAGCCAATCGAGTTGCAACGCGATGGTCCACGGGCTGACGCCTCCCAGGAAATGTTCGGTGTTGGCCGAGAGCGTTGGGTTCGGTCGCACTTGCGCCCGTTCCCCTTCGCGCACCGCCGCTTCGATTTCGGCGCGGACCTGAGTCACCTCGGGTCGCAGCGTCCAAGCCGCGACGGTCAGTTGATCGAGCGTCCATCGTTGGTCGGTACCGATCGCTCCGACCGGGCTTGCGATTAATGCAGCGCGAACCTCCGGCGCGGCAAGATCGGCGGCTTGTCGTACGTTGAACCGAGCGATTGGGTCCAGCGGAGCGGGGGAGTAGGAGACGCACGCGTTCGCCAGGAAGCACAGCAGCAGGAATGTGTTCTTGGCCACCGATCGTGAACGCATGCTCGGCCGCTCTCCTGGTGGGCACCCCACCGTACACGTTGGCACAAACAACGCCGCGTGAATCATAGGGCCGTGCCGGGCTGCCCAGGCCCTCGAGCGCGGTTTCCGTTAGCCTTCGATTCAGGCGGAGCGGCGTTCGCATGCTGGGAGCCTCGCAGAGCCGTCAGAACGGTAATGGCGCAGGGTCCAAGCCTCGTATCGGTGATTCAAACTGGCCTAGGTCAACTCAAATCATCGCGGACCTCTGCTAGCCTGCGTATCGAAAAGCTGTCAGATCGCCAGCGCTTCGGGGGTGTCTATGCGCGCAGTGATCGTTCGTATTGCCGTTACAGTGATCTTCGCACTGAGCTCAGCTCCCTTTGCGCACTCCGCAGAGGATGCACAGGTCGGTACGCTCTCCATTCGAGTTGCCCTGATCAACAAAGACCTGGAGGTTCGGGCAGTTCCTAAATGGTCCTTCGTCGTACGCGGCACTGCTGGCGACGAACTCAGAGTCAACACTACGTTCGATGGCATGGCCGAGTGTCAACTGCCTGTCGGTGACTACTCGATTGGCAATGAGCGTCCAGTTCCCTTTGAGAACAGAGAATTCACATGGAACGTCACCTTCAAGATCGCCGCGGGTGAGCGCACAGTTCTCGAACTCTCTACGGACAACGCCAACGTCGTCGAAATACCCGAGAAGAACGAAGCCGAGGTTCAGAGTTCGGAAGGCCGCTTGTATCAGAAACTCAAGGGGAGTGTTTTTCTCATCGAAACCGAAACCGGCCACGGGAGTGGTTTCCTGATTGACACCGAAGGCCTAGTTCTCACGAACTATCACGTTGTCGCAAACTCTCGATATCTTGCGGTGAGGTTGGCTCCTCAGAACAAGGTTCCCGCCGCCCTCGTCGCATCGGATGCAACCGTTGACGTCGCGGTAATCAGGGTAAGTCCCGCCGCGGTGAGCAGCCTGACGGCACTTCGACTTGCCGAGGACGCTGTCGGCGTACCGCCCGTATCGGTTGGCCAGCGTGTGATCGCGATCGGCAGCCCTCTTGCGACAGAGAACATCTTGACAGCCGGATTGGTCAGCAAGGTCGAAGAAGGCGTCATTCACAGCGATATCAAGATCGCCCCTGGGAACTCCGGTGGGCCGCTATTCGCGATGTCGGGTGAGGTGGTCGGCATCAACGCCTTTCGACAAGAGCAGGGTGGTGATCAGATTTCGGGGATTATCAGGATCCACAAGGCGGCTGCAGTTATCGCCAAAGCGCGCCAGCAACTTGCGGCATCGAGCGAGCCGGAGAACCGGAAACTGCCGTGTGCAGCCGATAACAGTTTCCCCGTCGACGATCTGCGTCGCATCGCGTCGACGCGGAACGTCGATCTCTCTCGATACCATCTCGAAGTGGGCCCCATCGACGTGCAGTTTGTGACGCCCATAGCACTTGCATGGAATGAAATCCGCGCCGAGCGCGAGGCGGCAGCGTACCGAAAGCAACGAACCAAGCGCAAGGCTGGTGTACAAGATTACAAACCAGGTCAGGACTTCTATGAGTGGCGCCGTTACACCGGCGACTACAAGCCCGTTGTTCGAGTGCAAGCCGTCCCTGAGATCGGCATGACTGGTGGATCGATCGCAGCGGTATTGTTTCTTGGTGTTAACGCGCCGGTTCGATACAAGTTCAAAACCGACTTTGATCGAATGGAGCTTCGACGAGACGGCGTTGTTGTCGAGCCGATATGGCCTTTTCGTGTCCCGAATGTGATCAACTTTCAGGCTGGGACGGCAGGTATGCAGGATGTCACCTACTTCGGCGCATACGAATACCCGCCTGAGGCGTTTCGGCCGGACGCTTCCATCGAACTTCGTATCTGGGAGCAGGGGCGCCGGGAGTCGCGGGTCAGGCTGGTCGGCGCTGAGCAGGCCAGACTGATCTGGAATGACTTCGCCCCTTACTTCGCAGCGTTATCGGGAGAGGTTGGCCAAGCGCCTCCTGCTTCACCCCCAGAGCGCGACACCAAGGAGAGTGCCGCGCTTGTCCTGGGCCAGCTTCATTCAACTGAGCGGTGGATGACAGTCTATGAGATTCGCCTTGCAACTGGCTTGACCGAAGGAGAACTTCAGCGGGCGATCGAGGCGCTCATCGCCAGCGATCAAATAGAGTCCGACGAGTCGGACGCGGCGATACGGTATCGCATTCGAAGTCGTTAACCCAGCCGTCCAGTCAGCGCGCCTGCCAGTCTGGCGATGCAAGCAAGGATAGGATCTTCGATTCAGGACTCTGTTCGATGGGGTAATTTCGAAGGTGGGTTTGTGAAGCGTGGAAGGTTACCGACTGATATCAGCCCATCCAGTCGGGAGGCAACCAGGTCCCGACGTGGCCCAGGACACCAACAGCCGTCGACACGGAGTTTTGCCATGAAATCGGGGCACCCTCGCCCAGGCGTGCTGATAACAGGCGCGGCCGGCAACTTGGGTAGCCTTCTCGCGCGACACATGCAATCGGCGGGCTACCCACTGCGGCTGATGTTCCACAAGACGCCGTTGGCGCTGGAGATCGCGCAGGCTGCGAATGTGACTGCCGTGCAGGCCGACTTGGCGGACACGCAGTCTCTGCGACGCGCTGTGGCGGGAGTCGATGTGGTGGTTCACTTCGCGGGGCGGCTGTTCGCGCCGCGACCGGAGCGCTTTCTTCCCGAGACCAATACGCGATGGTTCAGCAATCTGCTGGACGTGTGCCTTCAAGCTCGTGTCGGTCGAGTTGTGCTGATCTCGTTTCCGCATGTCGAAGGCCCGACGAGCGCCGAGCATCCGGCCACGGGGCGGCTGGATCGGCAGCCGATCTCGGTTCACGCGCAGACACGATTGGAAGAAGAGCGGCTCCTCTTTGCAAGAACCGAAGGCAGCGCAACCGTGCCCGTTGTGTTGCGACTCGGGATGGTCTACGGGCGCGGGATACTGATGATCGATGCCGCGCGCTGGCTCGCAAGGCGACATCTGCTGGGAGTGTGGCGAGAACCAACATCGATTCATCTACTGTCGAAGGTGGACTTTCTGCACGCAACCGAAGCAGCCATCGTGAAGCAGGGGGTGCGCGGCACGTATCACCTCGGTGACGAGCAGCCTGTCACGTTGCAGCGGTTTCTCGATGCGGCCTGTCAAGTCTGGGGCGTTGCGCCGCCGATGCGGATGCCGGTTTGGACCATCGTCACTGCGGCCCGGTTGTGCGAGATCTTCGCGACGATGACCGGCAGTCGGTCACCCTTGACACGAGACTTCATTCAGATCGGGCGAGTGTCGTATTGGGGGGATACACGCCGCGCGCGCGAAGAGTTGATCCCGAGCCTGACCTATCCGACGTTGGAGTCCGGAGTGCACACCCTGGCCGTGGAGTCGTGAACGAGTCCGGCGAACGATTCTCCAGCGCCGCGTCTCCGCAAGCGCGACTCGCAGCGAAGCAGATGCTCAGTGATCTAGTCCTGGTTCGCCACGCTTGGACTTGCTTGCGAGCAGCTCCCCCGCGACGCGATTCACATCCTCGGCTTCGAATCGCAGCCCGAACGGCGCGCGCACAGCACTGAGCCGTCCCGATTCCACCAACGAAAGCACGTCCCCCGGTGTCAGGCCGAGCTTCTGTTGAGCTTCCGCAAAACCCAGCCGAACGGAGCGCTGCTCACCCATGCAAACCTCTGGGTCACGCTGTGATGATCTGGTTTCCCGGCGCGGAGTTGACCACGAAACGGCCCGCGTCGGCGACACAACGGTGTGACAAGTTGGTGGCGTCGTCCGTGTTGCGATCCGATCGCCCGTCTTGTCCCAGTCACGGATGCCTCGCGCGTCGGCTTTCGTGCCGCGGCCCGAGGCTTATCTCAGCTCGGACGCTTAGTCGGCGACAATTGCTTTTGCCGACCGCGTTGCCTCAATCGTGTCTGCTACCGACGGCGTACCGTTGCCACACCGCAATTGCTACCGGATACCGGAGGAGGCCGGCATTCAAGTAGACTTGACGTCAACCAGCACCTGCCAAACAAGCTGAAGAGTCGCTCGCGCGATGGCCTGACGCATGTGATGTTCGAGTTGCGCGAGATGATCGCCAAACTCACGACCTTGATTTTGCGAGGGCGAGCTGATGCGTAGCGTGGACGAGATCGACGACTTGAGTTTAAGTCAAGCCCCACACGCGACTGACGCTGCACGTCGTCCGATCGACGTGACGAGCCTGCGGGTGTGTGTGCCAGCGCGGCTGCGCACCGAGTCAGGTACAGCGCGCAGATCAACCAGGGTCGTGTCGATCTAGCCCCGCACAGAGCCAACGATCGCTTTCCCTGCAGCCAGAGATCCGCGGTATTCGGTCCGGTCTATGAGACGCCGCTTGAATCCCTTGTCCACGCGTATGGATCGAAGGACGACTCGCGCACGCGGTGGGCGTCCGTTGGAAAAGAAAGCGCCGCGCCAAGACTCTGCGGGGCCGAGCCAAATCGATCCAACGACGAGATTTCACAGAACTCCCACGAAAGAGCTGGGATTGGGCATATCTCCCCCTGTTACAGCGCGACCTTGATGGCTAGTTGACCGACCCCCTACTCGCATAGGTGACAAGGCTGATGGCAGTTCGATGATGCTGAGCAAACGAGATGGTCACGTCGGTCTGTCGTAGCCCGCTACCGGGTCCCAAAGCTCGCAGTGACTGTCACGTACACAGGTATCGGACAACCCATCCGGAGTGCAGGGCGGTAGCGCCACAGGCGAACCGCCTGAGCAGCTGCCGCAGCTAGCTGGTGGCCTGACGGCTCCTTCAGCACGGTGACGGTGTTAACCGTGCCGAGTTCATCGACGACGATTTTGACGATCACCGCGCCGCGATTCCCTTCGTTCAGATCGGCGATCGGATGGATGAGGCGCTCTTTGTGCAGAAGCTTTGGCGGGGTGATTCCGCCATTTTCGATGGACTTGAACGGTTCGGTTGTGACAGGTGCAACCGGCTGACACGCGGCGTTCGAGCGGGTGTAGAGCTGGCCTTTCTCGCCCAGCCTCTGCTCGAGACGATCGAGAAACCACTGCTCCATCATGCCGTTACCGAGGGCCACTCTCCGGGCTCTTGAGTAGTTTTCAAGGCGCAAGATCGCGTTGACCTGGACCACTGCCGGCTCGTGTAGGGGTGACACGAAGACATTCAGCTTGACCTGCCCTGTGTTGAACCCTTCCTTGCGCACCCAGGGGGGTAGCTCTGGCCGGCCCCCCGAAGCGTCGAGCTTGATCCAGTCGGTGATGAGCAGACCGTTGTGCTCGTCCTCCTTCTCCACGCGGAGCTCGAGCTCCCTCACGAGCCCGTAGATCTGTTTCCAAGCATCAGCTCGGGAAACCGTGAACTGACGTCGGAACTCCAACCCCGGGGCGTTCGGTTTGGTTCCGTCGGGCTGCGAATTCTGCGCCCAGCCAGGCAGTGCCAAACAAGCGATCACGAAAACGACTAACGACTTGATCATGGCGCAGCACCGCTGGTGTCGAACCTTCGTACCTGTGCGCGGACCGTATACCCCACAACGCGTTGCGGAGTGGGGCAAGCCCACGGGCACAAGGCCGACAACAGGAACTCCAACACCAGCTCGATTGAAGCCATCTCTCTCGCCCCCAGTTTCCGCAATGACCCGTCCTGGTAACGGGACCAGACGCCAGTGAGCACTGCAGCCGTGGAGTTTCTACACAGTTTCACTGCTGATAAGCAAGTGACGCTGGTCGACCTTTCAGAGATCGGCCGGCCTGCCAAAGATCTAGCAGCCACGCCGCCCCAAACCGGTGCAGGCCTTTGCCTCGAACAGGATGACAGTGTCGTCTCGGCGGCGACACTTCTCGGTGACGAGGCTTTACGGCGGCAGGTATTTCTACGACAGATGTTTCGGAAGCCGCTCGTCATCAGCTCCAAGGTGTTTCTCATCTCGTAGTGCCGATGAGGACGCATATGACATCAGGAGCCTGTTGGGCGACCCGTGTGAGTGGTCAGGCGCAGTTACACTCCGAGGCGCGTCGTAGTGTTGGAGAATCGCGAAATATCGAATGCCGAGCTCGATCGCGATAGCAATCGGCTGGCGTATGCAATGCGCGGCGCCAGCGCACGTCCGAGTGACCACGTGGCGTTGGTTCTCGACAAGTCGCCCGAAGCTGTGGTCGCGATGTTGGCCTGTTTGAAGGGCGGGTCTGCCTACCCGGCGATAGACGCAGCCAGCCCACGAGTGCCTGGGTTGGTCGGCGAGGCCGCCGCCGATCATGCCGGCACGATCTGATCGGCAGGCATCGGTGCCTCCCAGCGCCGCTTGACCCACAGTGCGCGCGTGGCGAGCAACGAGTGCGCCGAGTGCAATCAGTCGAGCGTTAGGGGATTCCGCAGACGGATGAATGTCCGCGAGGTGCTGGAGAGCGGAACCGGGCGGCCGCAGCTTCCCGGAGAGAATCAGGCGTCCTCGTGGGGCTGGAACTCGAAAATGGGCGCAATTGGGTGCCGTAACGACCCTTGCTGAGATCCGAAACCGTCCAGATCACACCCGAGATCCTGCGGCTGATTGCCAGGATCGACGAGTTCAAGGGGGCGTGGCGCGCTCTGAGTGCGCTTGCTCCGGAACGACTTTCGGCCCTCCGACACGTGGCCACGATCGAAAGCATCGGCTCGTCCACCCGCATCGAGGGGAATCGGATGTCCGACCGCGACGTGGAACGTCTGCTCTCGAACCTCGAGATCACGACGCTCTCCACAAGCGACGAGCAGGAGGTCGCCGGCTACGCTGAGCTGATGGATCTGGTGTTTGCCTCGTGGCAGGACATTCCGATTACCGAGAACCACGTCGAGCAGTTGCATCAGATCCTGCTCCGCCAAAGCGCGAAGGACACGTGGCACCGGGGAAACTACAAGACCACTTCCAACAGCGTCGCCGCGTTTGACGAGAGCGGCACGCAGATTGGCGTCGTCTTTGAGACGGCCACACCCTTCGACACGCCCCGATTGATGTTCGAACTGGTGACATGGGTGTGCGAGCAGCGCGAGGCGCGTCACCTACACCCACTGTTGATCATCGGCCTGTTCACGGTCGTGTTCCTCGAGATCCACCCGTTCCAGGACATGGCACGCTCGCCGACCGGCATGGTTTCAACGCGATGTTGCTGATCAGCTATCTCGCGTACCTGCTGACGATCTTGCTGTTGATTGCAACCAAGATCCTGTACCTCGTTCGGTTGACGTGACGAGCCTGCGAGTGTGTGTGACCGCGGCTGCGCAGCGAGTCAAGCACAGCGCTGCAGATCAACTAGGGTGGCGTCGACCTGGCCCTCACCGCGACAACGATCACTTTCCCTGCATCCAGATATCCGCGATACTCGGCCAAGACAATGAAACGCCGCTTGAAACGCTACTCCACCGCCATTGAATGGATGGAAGACACGTGAGAGTTTTCTGCAAAAGATGGGCGATGATGCTTGCCATTTCTGGACTGGCCGTCGCATGCGGAGGAACAGTTGGTGATGTTCCTGGCCGACGCCCTCTCAGGAGAGATTTGCCACTTGACCTCGCACAACTCTACGCCGCCAAGGAGGACGCGCGCGCGTACGAGCTGTCTTGCAAGAGGTTGAGCGAAGCGTTGGGAAAACCTTTTCCGGAACTCTTACTGGAGCCTTCCGAGGCTCGAACCCACACCCACCCGCCAAAGCGGCGACTTTCCGAGGTCA
>CAZAHQ010000078.1:0-10828 GCA_964484415.1 uncultured Acidobacteriota bacterium
CGTTGCCGTCAGACATAGGTCGTAGGGATCCGCTTCGCGTCGCGTGACCACGCGATGTCCCATCAGAAAAACCACGCCGCCACCCGGATACTTATCAACAGAGACGGCTCGCAATCGCGAGATCAGGTCGGGCGTGCGGCGACTCGCGCGAAGCTCGCGCAACCAACGCGCGGGACCGACTCGATGCGGACGGCGCGGAGGGTTCACCGTGTTGGGAAGTTCGGCCGCCTCGCCCCGTGGATACAAACCGAACGGCCACGGTAGCAGCACCCGCGCGCGCAGTAGTTGTTCGCGCGGCGTCGAGGCCTCGATCTGTTCGGGCAGGAATCGCTCGATCGGCCCGCGCTCTTTTTCGGTGGTGTAGCGATGGGAGCTGCGCGACAACGACGTGCGGCCCGAATAGAGCGGGTTGATCCTCGCGGGGCCAACCTCGACAGGTCTCCAAGAGAGCGCGGCAAGTGATGCATGGTTGCCGGCGGTGATGGTGACATCGGGTGCCGTCACGAGCGCGGCGGGGTCCTGGGCCGTCGGACCTGGCGCGTCGTGTTCGACGATCGCCCTCAGGATCGTCGCTTCGTCGTAGATCGAAAGCGGCGCCAAGGGCGCGAGGATTTCCAGGTACTCGGCCGGCGAAAGCGGCGTGCGACCCAGATACAGGTGCGGTGTCAGGCGGTTATGCAGATGCGCAATCAGCGCACCTCCACCCGGCGCCAACACACGTCGAAACTCGGCGGCAGCGCCCGGCAGCGACGGAAAATCGAAGAACGCATCGACGGAGAGCAGTGCGTCGAACGCCCCATCGACGAACGGAAGCGGTGCACTCGCGTCGGCGCAAACCAGCGCGGCGCGAGGTGCCACGTACCAACGCGCCAGCAACAGCGCGGCAAACAGGCTGTCGAGTCCGCAGAGCGTGGCGCCCGGCGAGGCAGCACCCAAGGACGCGAGCAGATGGCCGACGCCACAGCCTGTGTCGAGAATCGTGCGTCGACTCGCGATGGTGATCGCTGCCGCCGCTTCGGCCGCCACGAAGGAGGGATCGGATCGCCGATACAAAAAGTAGTCGGCCGTTTCAGGAACGGGCCATGGGGGCTCACCGAAGAAGCATGCCACCGCGCGCTCGAATCGATCGCGCGCTACGCCGTCTATTCGACGCAAGCTCCGGCGCGCGGCCGGACCCTCTCCCGCCGGACGACGCACGAGGAGCCGCTCTGCATGCCCGCGCCAGCGGTCGGCGCGCGATCGCAGGTCGGCACCCACCAACACGGCGAGTGCCCGGCGCTCGTCGCCACGAGTAAGCCAGCGCAACGCGCGATCGGTCTCGTGCGACTCACGCAGAACGGCAATCCCTTCGACCACCGGCCACTCGCGACGCCGACAACGCAGCGCCCACCCGGCTAGCAGTCGGACGACTTGGAAGGGCGCTCCGCAGCACGGACAGCGCAACGCGGGAAGCAATGGCGCGAGTGTGGTGTGCACGTGGGTCGCGCGCTCAACCACCGGCACGTTTGCCGCGAAACCCCCGGCTAGAGAGCGCCTCGAGCAGCGCCTCGACCTTGTCCCCTTGCAGTTCCAACGCAAACGCGCTTCCGGATTCCAGCTCGATCTCGCGCAAAGCCCCGCCCGTGCCGATCGCTCGTTTGAGTTCTTTCAACAACGACTTGGCTTCCGCCTCGGTCATGAACAGCGGCTGCACCACACTGACTTGCTTACCGCCGCGACCCGACGTTTCGCGTCGGACGCGGAGGTCGTGAGCGGCCACCGGACGCGGCACAACCTTCGACACCGCGGCCTGTTTCGGCGTGGCACTCCCCTGCGGCCCCGCGCTGTAGACGAGCTTGTTGCCTGACATCATGACGCGATCTTAGCCCGGATCGATGCTTGCGATTTGCTGCCCACCCCGAGAAAGCCGCTCGAGCGTGACAGAACGGGACGCCGATACACGCGCAAAACTGCACGGCAAGCCTGTGCCGCAGGTCGCCGCAGGGGAACGCTCTTGGCCGTAGCAAGCGCCGCGTCAGCGGACCGTCAGCACGGGGCAATGAGCCGCACGAACCACGTGGTGCGTCGCCGAACCAATGAACAACAGATCGAGTGCCGACCGTCCATGCGCGCCCATCACGATCAGATCGGAACGATCGGACTCGGAGATCGCCAAGATCCGTTTGTACGCACTGCCATTGACCACCCGTTCCTCGATCTCGCAGAACGGACGCGCGTCATCCGGCACGATCGCCTTGAGCTTCTGCAACGCTTCACCGGCCATCGCATTGTGGTATTCGCGGATCGCGGAGTTGATCAACCGCCCCTCATCCTCGACGAACCCTTCGAGCGCGTGAAGCAGCATCAGATGGCTTCCCATCTCGGTGGCGAGATCCAACGCCCAGCGCAAGGCATGCGCCGACCCTTCCGAGAAGTCGACCGCGCACAAGATCCGTTCGAAACGCGTTTGTCCTGCCGGCGCGGGTGGTTCCGATCGCGGCGACACAGTCATCACCGGGCACGCGGCTCGCCGCACGAGTTTCTCGGTGACCGATCCCAGGGCCCAGCGCTGGAAGCCATGACGTCCGTGTGTACCCACCACCATCAGATCGGGCGTGAGCTCCTTCGATTGGGCCAGAATCTCCCACGTTGGGTCCCCTTCCACGACCACCACGCGCTGCGGGAGGTCGGCAACAACGGCCGGCTCCATGAACCGTTTGAGATCGCTGAGCAGTCGCGCGCGCACGTCATCCGAAAGCCGTGTCGGTGGCGGCAAGTACGCGAAGTCGCCGAGCGGCATCGGGGCCGAAGGAAAGACGTGCAACGCAACCAACTCAGCGCGATAAGTGCGGGCGACCGCAGCAGCGTGATCGCGCGCGTGAGCCGACGCTTCCGAGAAATCACACGGGAACAAGATCCGCTTCAGGCTGATCATGCGGCCTCCTCGCCGGTGTCTTCGTAAGGAGCGCGGCACGCTCCGGTCACGCGCTCCAACCAAGCCCACCTTAGACCTGTCGCCCGCTCGATGTAATGACCGGTGTCAATCGGATCACCTGGTTCTGGCGCCGCAACCCGGGGTTCCGCAACGGGCCGGCTTGGTTCGATAATCGCCAGTGGTGCCCGGCCCGCGGCTGCCCCATGTTTGAACATCGCCCCCGTTTTCGGATTCGACGATCTCAGCGAGACGAGCTTTCCGTGGAGTGCCTGGTGTTGAGTGATATCGCCGGACCGGCTGTGAATCGCGACCATTCCCAAGACGCCTCGATCTGGGCTTGTCCTCAGTGCCGAGGTTTGCTCGGCACCGCAGCCGCGTCGCTGAGTTGTCCCGCCTGTCGTACGACCTGGACCCGTTCAGAGGACGGGTTCGTCGAGATGCTGGCCGAGTCCCCCTACTGGGGCGAGATCCCGCAACGACAGGCCGAGCAGTTGGTGCAAATGACACGCGCCGCGGGGCCGGAGGCGGCCTGGGACGCGTTGCGGCCTGGACTGGCCGACCCGGCCCTGCCTGATTACGCCCTGTCACCCCGTCGGGGGGCCTTCTTGCCGGCTCTCTTGCCTGACGGTCGCGGTCGCGCGCTCGATATCGGAGCCGGCTATGGGGCGGTCGCGCGCGCTCTGACGCGCTACTTCGATCACGTCGTGGCGCTCGAGCCGGTGCGCGAACGGGTCGCCTTCCTGGCGCTTTGCGGAACACCCGGACCCGGTCGACTCGATGCGGTGCGCGGATCCTGGTGGTCGATCCCGCTCGCACCCGAGTCGCTCGACTTGATCACCGTGGTCGGCGTCTTGGAATGGGTCGGGATGCAACCACCGGAGGATCACGCGCCGGCCACGCCACGCAGCTTGCAGCGCGAGTTCCTCGGCTCGCTGCGCACCTTGCTGAAACCGGGCGGCCGGATCGTGGTCGGGATCGAGAATCGCTATGGTTTGGATCTATGGCGCGGAGCACCCGATCACCTCGGTCATCGCTACACGTCGCTGCTGCCGAGGTGGGTCGCTGATCGCGTGGTGCGCGGGCAGACGCGTGGCATCAGCCGCTTGTTTCACGGCGATTCGTTCGGCAAGACCTATCCCGAATATCGAGTCTGGACCTACTCGGCCCGCGGCTATCAGACGCTGTGCCTGGACGCCGGTTTTTCCAGCATCGAAGTGTTGCCCTGTTGGGGCTCGTACGTTTGGCCCGAGTTGGTGGGCGGGAGCCACGATGTTGCGCAGCGACTGGAGCCACGCGTCGCACGCGGCCGTGGACGCCTACTCAAGCGGGCCGCGTGGCGTGTGGCCGGATCGTTCGTGACGCGCAGTCTGGCACCCAGTTTCTTCCTCGTTGCCGAACGATGAATCGCACTCGACGCGCCACACGACTCGAGACAGCGCTCGACACGATGTTCGGTGGGAGCGTTTCGCTGTTGCTGCTCGAGCAGCCGGTCGAATACGGCAATCTGTCCTGGGCCGTGTTTCGTGACCAGATTCCGGTGGCGTTGGTGCAGACACCACTGGATGAGAGCACGCAGGCCGCGCCCCTGGCACAAGCACGGGAGACGCTGATCACAGCGATCAACGGCCCAGGCGGCGACGCGCTGCGCGAGATCGTTCCGCTGCCGCTCTCCGACCTGGCGCTCGACGCTCCAGGCGAATCGACGGCGCGCCGCTTTCATGTTTGGCAGTGGCGCGACGGCCGCCGTTTCTCGCCTCGCGATCGCGATGAACTACCGCTCTTGCTCTCCACCGCGAGCGATGCGCTGCAGCGCTTGCATGCGGTTCAAGCAATGCGCGGCGGGCCGAAGTCGATTTCTCCTGCGCTCTTGCTCGAGGCGGCGGCACGCTGGTCGACGGCGATCGACCCCGCGGCACTCGATGCGCTCGCGCGCGATTCCGCCAGCGGACTTCAGCCGTTTGCTCCACAGACCGGACTCGGTTTGATCCACGGCGATTTCTGGTGGGGCAACCTGCTGCGCGATCAGCAGGCACCGGTACTCGTCGACTGGGAGGAGGTCGACGATCACGGGCTGATGTGGCTCGACCCGCTGCTGTTCACGCTGACCTTGCTACTGGATGTCTCTCCCAGCGGAACGAGCGACGGTCCCGAATCGTCGGAAGCGCTGCGTTGGTGCGCTGCACACACCGGTCTGCCGTCGTATGCGCTGCCGCACGGTCTGGTTTTCGCAGGGCTCTACAAGGCTGCGCGCGAGCGCGGAAAGTATCGTCAGGTCGACACTCCTGTGCAGCGCTGGCTTCGCGCTTGCGCGACCAGCGCGACGAATGTCTGAGGTCCATCCCAGCGTCGCGGCTCCATCACACGCTGAAGGTGCGTTGACGCTGGCGCGACGATTCGGTGGCGTGAATGCGCTTGGTCTTGCTGCGCACCTGGTGGCGTTTGGCGGCAGCATCGTGTTGGCGCACCGGCTCGACGCGGCGACGTTCGGGTTGTTGGCCTTGGCCAACGTCATCGCCGGCTACGTGACGTTGGCCGGACGATTCGGTACGGAGTTGACGCTGGTGCGGGAGCTGACACTCGCCCCCGATCCACACCGTCAGTTCGCGATCCTGTCACGGCTGCGCGGCCGGATCACACTGGCGATCGGTCTGGTGGTTGGGCTGGTGCTGATCGCGCTGCTTCCCGGCTTCAAGACGATCGTGATCGCATCGTCGATCGCCGGCGCCGCCCTGTTGGTGTTCGATCCGGGCGGGCTATTTGATCTGAAGGCTCGTATGAGCCAGCACGCGGCGTTGTCCCTGGCACGTCAAGCCGCCTTCACCATCAGTTCGATAGCGGCCGTGTTGTGGCTCTCGGATCACACCGCCGCAGTGACACTCACCTTGCTGCGAATCCCGATCGCACTCGTTTTCCTATTCTGGGCCTTCAGGATCATCGGCCTGACACGTGACGAATGGGCAACGGCAGCACCTGCCGGCGCGATGCGCGCGCTCTTGCGACGCAATGCCCAGCCGTGGCTCGCCCTGTTGGCTCACCAGATCTACCTCAATGCCGATCAGTTGTTGATTGCCGCGATGCGCGGCGAAGCGGCCTTGGCGCCGTACGCAATTGCGACCGCGCTCGCGCAAATCGGACTGATCTCCACTGGTGCGCTCCACCGCGTGCTCAACCCGGGATTGGTCTTTGCGCTCAATCGACGTGACGGCGCACATTACGCGCGCACGCTGCTGGCGACCTTCGGTGTCTCGGTGTTGCTCGGCCTGGGATTCTGGCTGACGGCTCCCTTCGTGATCGCGTGGGTCTACCCGCTGCGCTTGAGCGAGGCCACGTCGTTCGTTCCGGCATTCGCCCTTTGGATCGTGCTGTCGGGCACGGGAGGCTATGCGGCGTATGCGCTGTTGGCCGGCCGGCGCGACAGCGCGTACCTCGCTGCGGTCGTGTGCGGCGCGGTCGCGAACGTCGCGCTCAACCTCTGGGCGATTCCGCGTTACGGTGCGTTGGGGGCGGCCTGGACAACCGTCATCTCGCAGGCGATCGCGAGCAGCCTGTCGTTGTTGTTCAGCCTGGCGCTGCTGCGCACCCAGCCCGCTGGCCGATGAAACTCAGCATCGTCATCCCGTCGCGCAACGGTGGGTCGATCTTGCAGCGTCACCTGCACGAGGTCGCGCGCCAAGCGAACGCTGTGACAGGCGGCGCCGAGATCTTGATCGTCGACGATGCCAGCGATCACGAGGGGGACAACACGGCGCAGGTGGCGGCGTCGGCGGGCGCGATCGTTCGACTCATCGCCAGCCCGACGCACCGCGGGTTCGCCGGCACGTGCAATCTTGGAGCACGACAGGCGGTGGGAGAGTTTTTGCTGTTTCTCAACAACGACATGCACCTGCACGACGGCTGTTTGCAGCGACTGGTTGCGTTGCTCGCGGTGCGCCCCGATGTGTTCGCGGTTTCACCGACGATCGTCAACCAAGCGCAGCAATTCGTGGAAAGCACCACGCGCTTGGTATGGCGTCGCGGAACTCTCGATCTGCGATTTCCAGGGCGCGAGGGCGACCCTGGGCCGGGAGCCGATCGCGAGCGCAACGTCGCCTATGCATGTGGCGGCGCCATGCTCTGCCGGCGCGATCTGTTTCACTCCCTGGGCGGTTTTTGCGACCTGCTGTCGCCCTTCTACTGGGAAGACGCCGAGCTGGGACTGCGCGCCTGGCAAGCGGGACTTTCGAGTCTGGAGACCGGGGCCGCATTCGCGACTCACGACCACGCGCAGACGATCGGCGCCCGCTACTCTGCCCGAGAAATTCGCGTGATCTACGAGCGCCACCGTCTGCTATCGATTTGGTTGCACCTGGACGACAGCATCGGTTGGTTCTCTCACCTCATCTGGTTGCCACCGCGTTGGTTGTGGTCGTTGCTGCGCGGGCGGCCGTTCGGCCTCGCGTTGCCGCAGGCGATCGCTCGGTGGCGCGAGGTGGTTGACTTCCGACGCAGCCGGCGCAAGAGCGGGCGCAAGGAAGGCTTATGGACGGCGGTGAGAGAGGCGGGTGGCGCGGGCTGGCCCGAGTGATCGCCTCAGACACGAAACAGTTGACGTAACTCCGTGACCCGGCGGGTGGTTTCCGCACACGCGGCCACGAACGCCGGAACGTCGAGGCCCAGGCGCGGGAAGACGTCCTTATCGTAAGGTTGCAGCGAAGACGATTTCCCAACACCAAATCCGGCCGTGCGCGCCACCACGTCGGCCGCCACCACCGCATCGACCAACGCATCCGACGGTTGGTGCGCCGCTTCGTGATGCGCTTCGATCGCACGAATCAGTGGCGCTGGGAAGTTCCAGCGCTTGGCGATCAACCCACCGATCTGCGCGTGGTCGTAACCTGCCAGCGAGCGTTCCGCGTCGACCCACGACACGTTGTGATCCTCGACATGACGTTGCAACGCGGTCTGCTCGGTACCGAAGGCGTTGGCCAGCACCAGCTTGCCGATGTCGTGCACCAGTGCCGCCGTGCTCGCCAATCCGGGGACCATCGCACCGCGGCAGCGACGTTGCAGATCGCCGGCCGCCGCTTGGGCCGCGACCGCATGCAACCACATCTCCTTGGCACTGAGACCGTAGATCGGAGCGGGCTGCACCATCCCTCGTACCACATCGGAGAGGGCGAGGTTGAGCAGTTCCACCGTTCCCAATCGATTCACCGCATCGCGAACGTTGTCGACGCTTCGCCCCGGAAATAAACTCGAGTTCGCGAGTTTCAAAACGTTGGCGGTGACGGCCGGATCGTGCTCGATGATCTCGACCACCGCCTTGAGCGGCGAGTCTTCATCGCCAAGCAGCGCGACCAATCGCTGCAGTGTGGCTGGCAGCGGCTCGAGTCGTTCGATGGCGTTCAGTGCGTCGATGGTGGCTTTCACGGGCGGCGTTCCTCACCGTTCTATCGGCTCGCTCAGCGCACTCCTTTACCGCCCACTTCACTTTCGAGTCAGCCCGCCACACCGGCCAGCAAATACAGCAGCTTGGCCGCCACGTACCCATCCCACCAACCCGGCCCGATCTCGACCAGATCGGCGCCGAGCACCTGCCGGCCGCTTCGTTTCAGCCGCTCGAGCAAGAAGGTCGCCTCGCGCCACGAAAGGCCGCCGGGCACCGGTGTTCCGGTTCCAGGGCAGAGCGACGGTTCGAGTCCGTCGATGTCGAAGCTGACCCAGACCTTGGGTGGAAGGCTGCGCAAGACGTCATCGACGACGTCGCGATAGCTTTCACCCGACAGTCGACGCGCCGCGATCGCTGCGTCGGTGAACCAGACCGCCTTCCCCTCCGATGCGTCGCGGGCCGCTTGCTCTTCGACGCAATAGTCACGCAGCCCAACCTGCACCAGGCGCGTCATCGACGGTAACTCGAGCGCGCGCGCCATGACCGAGGCGTGAGACGTGCGCCAACCCTCGTACGCTTGCCGTAGATCGGCATGTGCATCGATCTGCAACACGCCAAACTCGTTGTGACGCGCTGCCAGCGCTCGAAACGCGCCGAACGAGACACCATGCTCGCCACCCAAGATCAGCGGAACCCGTCCGCTGTCGAGCAACTCCCCTGTCGTTTGTTCGAGCCAACGCCAGACCTCGTGCCCCATCGCATCGACCGATGCGCGCGCCGCTTCGTTCCCTTGACGCGCGTGCTCGGCCTGCTCCTCGAACGCCTGCGACAGCGAACGCAACACCTCCAGCTCCGGCAACGCGCAGAGGCCGCGTCGATACACCTCCCCCATCAAGGGGTCGAGCAGATCGACCTGGCCGGACGCTTGGATCAAGGCTCGCGCGCCGTCGAGTGTGCCGTGTCGACTCGAGCACGTGACGTCGTACGGCACGGGGATGGCAACCAGTTGCGACTCTTCGGGGCTCAGTCCCAGTCCGAAGAGGCCGCCATCTTCCAGTGCAGGAGCGTTCGGATCGAGCGGGCGCGGCGGTACCGGCGGCGCCTGGGGCAGTGAGTACGGTGGGATGGTTTGCATCGTCAACTCCTCGAGTCGGGGGCAAGTCGATCGCCGATCTGAACCGGTGCGCCGCTCGCGAGCTGGACCGTCACGTGCAGGCCGTCGGATGTGAGCACCGTTCCCGCGCGCGTACCCTCACCGTGTCCGGAGTGCAATACGACCCGTTGACCGCGACGCAGTTCCGTCGCTCGTTCCAACGTCAGCGCGCAATCTTTCGGTCGCTCTTGTATCGCCACGACCGCGACACCGCGATCGCGTCCACCACGCCACGCCAGCAGTTCGGGCTCGCCGCGGCGAGGAATGCGCAGATACGAGTGCGACGAACGCCAGTCGGGCAACACGAACAGGCGCCGCGTCACGCCGTCGGTTGGGACTCGCATGTCGAAGGCGACGTGAATGTGTCCAATCACGCCGCCATCGAAATGTTGGGACGCGAGCCACTCGGCATAGTCTTCCAGGCGTTTTCGTGGAAGCGCCGTCTTGTGCCGGAGATTCCGGCGCCGCAGCGAACGCTCCAAGCGGTCTCCGAACGACAATCCCCAGGAGGCTGGCACTGTGGCCAAGGTGTTGAGCACCAGGCTGGAGCGCAGCACCGCGTGCAGCACGCGCGTCTTCCAGTCCGAAGGATCGAGACGATCGCCATGCGCGAGATACCAGCGTCGCTCACCCCATGGCTCCTCGGTCACGCTGAGCGCCACGGTGTCGAACTCGGATGCCTGCCAGCGATCGACGCCAAATTCACGATTACCTTCGACGAACAGGACGCGCACACCGTTGGCTCGCAACCGGCGCACCGCGTCGAGCACGCGGCGATGATGCGCCAGGGTGTGTTTGGGGTGAGCGATCCACAGCGCGAAGATGTCGCCCAACAGGACCAGCGTCGCCGCATCGGAAGCGCGTTCGTTCAGAAACTCGCAAAACGAGGCAGTCTCGTCGTCGTCGCGATCAAGGTGGGCGTCGGCAACCACCACCAGTGCGTCACGCATCCAGCCCCTCCGCCAGGCGCGCCAAGAACTGCGCGCGGAACGGCGCGAAGCTTCCGGTCGTGATCGCGGCACGCAGCTTCCGCATCAGATCGAGATAGAACCACAGGTTGTGGATCGTCCCCGCGCGTGCGCCGAGCATTTCGCCCATGGTGTAGAGATGACGCAAGTAGGCGCGGCTGAAGTTCTGGCAGATCGTGCAGCCGCACTCGGGATCGGGCGGGCGAGGATCGTGACGAAACCGCGCGTTGCGCAAATTGAGCGTTCCACGCGAGGTGAACAGTTGCGCGGTTCGCCCGTGCCGCGTGGGCAATACGCAATCGAACATGTCCAGCCCAGCCGCGACGGCGCGCACCAGATCCTCGGGGCGCCCCATCCCCATCAAATAACGTGGGCGATCGGCGGGGAGTCGTGGACCCCAGACCTCCACGACGCGACGGATGTTC
>CAZAHQ010000079.1:0-10776 GCA_964484415.1 uncultured Acidobacteriota bacterium
GGTGGCGTTGACCGTGCCGATCAGCGAAGGCTCGGTCTACAAACTCGGAGACGTGAAGTTCGAAGGAAATACCGTCTACCCGGAAAAGGATCTGCGCTTGGCGATGCCGCTCAAGGCAGGCGCTGTCCTTTCCGATGGCGCGATCGACTTTGGCCTGCAACGGATTCGCGCACTCTACGGAACCAAGGGGTACGTCTATGCCTCGGTCTCGCGTCGTTTCGAGCGAAAGGAAGGGCAGCCGGTTGCCGATGTGATCGTGGAGATCGACGAGGATCAGCCGTACACCGTGCGGCGTATCGACTTCGTCGGGAACAACCTGACGCAAGACGAGGTGCTGCGTCGCGAGATGAACGTCACCGAGGGGGAGCTGATCGACAAGGCCGCCTTGACGCGTTCGATGGACAAGCTGCGGCAACTCGGCTATTGGCAACCCAGTGGCGAAGCCGATCTGCAGCCGGTAACCGGATCATCGCAAGTCGACGTGAAGGTTCACGGCGAGGAGCAGTCGCGCAACGAGATCCAGGTTGGCGGCGGGTACAGCGAACTCGATGGTGGCTTCTTCCTGGCCAGCTACAGCACCCGTAACTTTTTGGGACGTGGCGACACGCTCAACCTTTCGGCGCAGGTCGGCGGCCGCGCCAGCCGAGCCTCGATCCAGTTTGTCGAGCCGTGGTTCTTGGGAAAGCCGTATCTGTTTTCGTTCTCGATCTTTCGGCGCGATGTCGACTTCGGTCGTACCACCGACGCCTCCGGTCAGTTGGGACGGTTGCGTCAACGGGCTACCGGTGGATCGGTCGCTTTTGGAAAGAAGCTCGGAGACTACACCTCGGCACAACTCGAGTATCAGTACCAGAGCATCGAGGCCGATACCTTCGACATCTCTCGCACCTTCGACACGACCACGACGCGCCTTGGAACCGTCTCGCCTTCGATCTGGTATCGCAACATCTGGCCCGATATCTATCGGCCGACGCGCGGCTACGATCTGCGATTCAGTTTGCCTGTGACCGCCGAGGTATTCGGTGCCGACGTGAACTATCTTCGCCCGCGCGCCGAGGTCACCGTCTACAAGCCGTTGTTCCGGCGATTCTTTGTTGCCGCGCATGTCGAAGGGTCGTGGATCCGCCAGTTCGGCTCGTTGCTACGCCAACCTGGATACATCGACGGCGTTCCGCGGTTCGATCGGTTCTATCTCGGAGGCGATACGCTCGGACCGCGCGTGTTCGAGACGCGCACCATCTCGCCGATCGAGTTCCTCCAGCAGCTCGATAGCAACGGCAATCCTGTCGGTGGCCCGCTCCCCGCATTCATCGGCGGGACCAAGATGTTGCTGGCCCAGTTCGAGCTTGGGTTCCCGATCGGAAAGACCGCGACGATCGCAGGGTTCGCGGATGCGGGAGGTGTTTATCCCGCCGGTGAGGACATCGGTTGGGATGCAGCACGCGTGTCGGCCGGGTTCGAATTCCGCGTCTTCCTGCCGGTTTTCCAGGCTCCGATTCGTCTGATCTACGGTTGGCCCATCAAAGAAAAGCGCGGCGACAGAACCAGCAGCTTCCAGTTCTCGATTGGACTGCCGTTCTAGTTTCTGACTCATACGTGAGCGGCTGTGGCCAGTGGCGTTGGCCCGATGCGAGAGCGCGCTCGGCCTGATAGAGTCCCCCCCTTCGCTCATCGGATGACCGCGCTGCTGTCGCGTCGCGGAGCCTTTATTGGAGGAGTTGTGAATCTGCACGAGTATCAGGCCAAGGAGATCCTTGCGCGCTACGGGATGGCGATCCCCGCCGGTGTCGTCGCCGAGACCCCGGCGGCAGCCCGTGCCGCTGCCGAGAAACTCGGCGGAGCGGTGGTCGTGAAGGCGCAAATCCATGCGGGCGGTCGCGGCAAGGGAGGCGGTATCAAGTTGGCCAAGTCGGCCGACGAAGCGCAGGCCCTAGCATCCAAGATTCTCGGGATGACGCTGGTCACACCTCAAACCGGCCCGAAGGGCAGAGTGGTTCGCAAGGTCTTCGTGACCAGCGCCGTCGACATTGCACACGAGTTTTATTTGAGTCTGTTGGTGGACCGCGCCCGCGCCCGCCTGATCGTGATGGCCAGCCGGGAAGGGGGCGTCGAGATCGAGAAGGTCGCCGCCGAGCAGCCGGAGAAAATCATCATTGCTCAGATCGATCCGATCGCCGGGTACCAACCGTATGTGGCGCGCACGGTGGCGAGCGGGCTCGGCCTCAGCGGCAGCGCGTACAAACAGTTCGGCGCGCTCCTGGCCTCGGCCGTCACCGCGTTCATTGCCAGCGATGCGTCGCTGATCGAGATCAATCCGCTGATCCTCACACCGTCAGGTGATCTGTTTGCACTCGACGCCAAGGTTTCCTTGGATGACAACGCGTTGTTCCGCCATCCGGAGTTGGCGGCGATGCGCGATGAGGGCGAGGAGGACCCGCTCGAGGTCGAAGCCTCACATGCCGGCCTGAACTACGTGAAGTTGGACGGCTCCGTCGCGTGCATGGTCAACGGCGCCGGGTTGGCGATGGCAACCATGGACATCATCGATCTGTGCGGTGCGCGGCCGGCGAACTTTCTCGATGTGGGGGGCGGTGCTCGCAAGGAAACTGTCACCGCGGCGTTCCGGATCCTGTTGAAGGATCCCGATGTGAAGGCGGTGCTCGTCAACATCTTCGGCGGAATCGTACGCTGCGACCGCGTCGCCGAAGGGATCATCGCCGCTGCCAGAGAGGTGCACTTGAACGTGCCGTTGGTCGTGCGTCTGCAAGGCACCAACGCCGAAGAAGCCAGGGCGTTGCTCAATGCATCGGGTTTGAAGTTGCAAGCGGCCACGGTGTTGGATGAAGCCGCGCGAGCGGTGGTGGCGTCGTTGGGAGGTGCGCGATGAGCATCCTCGTCGATGCCGGCACCAAAGTAATCGTGCAGGGGATCACCGGAGGCGAGGGGACGTTCCACGCCACGCAGATGATCGAAGCCGGAACACGGGTCGTCGGTGGTGTCACGCCGGGCAAAGGTGGAACGACGCACCTCGGTGTGCCGGTCTTCGACAGCGTGCAGGAAGCGAGGCACGCCACCGGTGCGAACGCGACGGTGATCTTCGTTCCCGCATCGTTCGCAGCCGATGCGATTTTGGAAGCGATCGATGCCGAGATTCCGCTGGCGGTGGCGATCACCGAAGGGATTCCGGTGCTCGATATGCTGCGGGTCAAGAACGCGCTCGGGTTTGCTGGCAAGACTCGGCTGATCGGACCGAACTGCCCTGGGATCATTACACCAGGGCGCTGCAAGATCGGAATCATGCCGGCCTTCATCCACGCGCCGGGGACGGTCGGCGTGATCTCCCGCTCGGGCACGCTCACCTACGAAGCGGTCGATCAACTCACCAAGGTCGGTCTGGGGCAAAGCACCTGTGTCGGGATCGGCGGCGATCCGTTGGTCGGTTCGCCGTTCCTGTCGATCTTGCCGCTGTTCGAAGCCGATCCTCAAACCGAAGCGGTGGTGATGATCGGCGAGATCGGTGGGAATGCGGAGGAACTCGCTGCCGCCTGGATCGGAGCCAACATGCAAAAGCCGGTGGTGGCTTTCATTGCCGGCGCGACGGCGCCAGCTGGTCGTCGCATGGGGCATGCCGGCGCAATCATCAGCGGCGGCAAAGGGACTGCGGCGGAAAAGAAAGCGACGCTGCGTTCGAATGGAATTACGGTCTGCGATTCGCCGGCCGAGTTGGGGATTACAGTGGCGCGACTCCTAGGTCGCGCCTGATCGCACCAAGACAACACACGCGGGGTTCCCGACCTCGGGCCCGCGGTGCAGGAGGATGACGTGGCAGTCGAACGTACGTTGGCAATGGTCAAGCCCGATGGCGTCAAGAAGAACTGTGTGGGAGCGGCGTTGGCCGCGGCCGAGGGGGCTGGGCTTCGAATCGTGGCGTTGAAGAAGATGCAGATGTCGCGGCGGCAAGCGGAGGGGTTCTACGCGGTTCACAAGGAGCGTTCGTTCTTCGGTGAGCTGACGGAGTTCATGAGCGAGGGTCCCGTCGTCATGATCGTGTTCGAAGGTGAGAATGCGATTGCGACGTGGCGTGGTCTGCTGGGCGCGACGAACCCGGCTCAAGCCGCCGATGGAACACTCCGTAAGCGATTCGGCACCGACATTCAGCGCAACGGGTTTCATGGTTCGGATGCGCCGGAGACCGCTGCATTCGAGGCTTCCTATCTGTTCTCAGGGCTCGAACTGAACAACTAGAAGGTCCGGTTGCGGCCCGGGCCCCGCAGCGCGCGGCGCGGTGGGGCCGCCTGCCGGCCCGCGTCGTACCGGGTTACTCTCTGGCGATGACGCGCCTGTCCTTACTTTGCTCGCTGACCAGCGTCGCGATCGTGTGCGGCGTCGCGCTGCATGCCGAGGCGGGACCGGCCGCAACCTCAACCAGCAGCACCAACAAACCAGTCAACCTGCTTTTGATCACGCTCGACACCACGCGCGCCGATCGGCTTGGAAGCTACGGCTATCGGCTCGGAGCCACGCCGCGGCTCGATCGTGTGGGGCGGGAAGGAGTGGTGGTCCAGACCGCGATGGCAGTCACGCCTCTGACCTTGCCGTCGCATTGCTCGCTGATGACCGGCCTTTATCCGCCTCGTCACGGTGTGCGGGACAACGCCGACTTCCGCTTGCCCGACAGCGAGGTCACGCTGGCCGAGCGGCTCAGACAGGCGGGCTATCGGACCGACGCCGTCGTCGGCTCGGTTGTCCTCAGCGGCGCGCTGGGAATCTCGCAAGGATTCGACAGCTACGACGAGCCGGCCCTCAAGACGATCGCAAGCGGTGGGGAGATTGCGTTCCAAGAGATCCTGGAACGGCGCGCAACGGAGGTGACCGATAAAGCCTTGACGCGGCTCGACGCGGTCGGCAACAAGCCGTTCTTCCTGTGGGTTCACTACTTCGATCCGCACAGCACCTACGACCCGCCCGAACCGTTTCGTACGCGGTTTGCGAAGAATCTCTACGACGGTGAGATCGCCTACGTCGATCACGAAGTCGGTCGACTGCTTGATCGGCTGTCGGCGCAGCAGAAACTCGACACGACACTGGTGGTGGTGATCGCCGATCACGGGGAGAGCTTGGGAGAGCATGGCGAGCCGACGCACGGCGTCTTCATCTACGACGCCACGATGCACGTGCCGCTGCTGCTTCGCTGGCCGGCCAAACTGCGGGCGGGAACGCGCTACCGGAACGTCATGTCCGGGGTCGATGTGGCCCCCACGATTCTCGAACTGCTGGGCCAGCCGCCGCTCGAGCGGACCCAAGGCAAAAGCCATGCGGCGGCGCTGAGCGGGCGCGGTTCGGTAACGCGTGAGCCGGTCTACCTCGAAACGCTGTTTCCGTCCCGAGCGTTCGGTTGGTCGCCGCTCTACGGTTTGCGCGATGAGGCGCATAAGTTCATCGCCGCGCCAGAGCCCGAACTGTTCGAGCTTGCTACCGATCGACTCGAAGCGCGCAATCTGCTGTCGGCCCAACCTCAGCGCGGCGCCCCGTGGCAAAAGGAACTCGAGGCGCGGATGGCGTCGATGGGAACAGCCGATGTCGCTGCCAGCGACCCGGCCGATGCGGAACGCTTGGAGCGGTTGCGTAGCCTTGGCTATGTCTCCGGTGGACCGGCGTCTTCCAACAACACGGCCGTTGGCGGCCGCGATCCGAAGCGGATGATCGCGATTGCGGGCCAGTTGGATCAAGCGCGACATCTGCTGACATCGCAGAACGTTGCCGGCGCCCGACGGATCGCCGAGCGGATCCTGAAGACCGATTCGGAGAACCCTGCGGCGCATGAGGTACTCGGCCTAGCGCTGAGCCTGCAAGGCGACCGCGATGGCGGCCTATCGGCGCTTCAAACAGCGGCGCGGCTGGCACCGACCACGTTTGAGCATCTCCGCAACCTCGGCGTCGCCTTGCAACAGATGGGACGCTCCCCCGAAGCGGTCGTCGCCTTTCGTTCGGCGCTCGCGATCCAGCCGGCTGCTGCCGCGACACGGTTCACGCTGGGTGTGGCGTTGCTTTCGGCAGGGGATGCTGCCGGCGCTGTCGGCGAGCTTCAAACGGCGATTCGCGGCGGCTACACATCGACCGGAACACGCAGCGCGCTCGCTGCCGCGTTGGAGCGTACGGGGGCGACCGAGGAAGCAGAACAGCAACTGCGCACCGCGCTCGGCGCCGATCCGCGTGCCTGGTCCGTTTGGTTGCAGTTGGGTGGGCTGCTCGAGCGTGGCAAGCGACGTGATGAAGCAACGCGCTGCGTCCGAACTGCCTACGAGTTGCTCCAGGGTGAGCGACCGAAGAGCGATCCGTATCTGCGCGTCGTGCACGCTCAGCTTGGCTTGTTGAGAGGGGAAACCGCGGGGGCGGTGAGTGAGCTCGAGGCGGTGCTTGCCGAGAAGGGGCTGCAGGGCGAGGTCGCCGAGTTCGCGAAGCGACTGCTCCGATCTGCGCGCGCCGCTTCCGAGAATCGGTAAGACGCCGAACTGAATCAGTCGCGATCGCACCTGCCTGTCGGGTTGACTTCCAATCTCTCGAGCCTCCAACCGGGCCGCTTCGTGCCTCGGTCTTTCGACTTTCCGAAGCGATGCCCTCGCAATAAAAACGGGGCCGGCCCGAAGGCCGACCCCGAGGTGAAACGAAAACTGCTACAGCGACTTCAGGCGCTTACGGGCAGGCCGTAGGAGTACGGCTACCTGTTTGCGTCCCGTCGTTGTAGTTGTTCGCCCCTGTCGTGCAGCGGACCAAGTAATAGAAGCCTTGGCCGGCTGTCGGTGTCACGGCATCGTTGGCGAGGTTGCTAGTAGTGTCGTTGGCCAAGCACGTCGCCGTAGACCAGGTCGGCGTGGATTGGAACTCCGAGCAGTTACCGCGAACCGCGTCATAGGTACCTGAACCACTCCAGATGACTTGGGTCTTGCTGGAGAAGTTGACCGAGTTAGCCAGTAGCGAGCAGCCGCCTGGAACGTCGACGGTGATGTTCTGCGTACCGGTGCAGGCCAACGCCGACGAGCAACGCACGGTGAGGGTGTAGGTCGTATCGACATCCGGGTTGACCAACACCTGTGGATCCGTCAGGAAGTCACGGACCACCGTAGCGCCAACACTCCACTTGTACTCGAGCGTGCCGTTGAGGCAACGATCCGCCGAGGAAGCAGAGCCATCCAGGAAGAACGCGTGACCGGCGGCAGCCGAAGCAGCCGTGGTCGACGCGGTATCAACCGTACCGTCGCTGTTGAAGTCGCAGTCGGCGAGAACGGCCGAGGTGCAGGCCTTCGCCGGCTTGGGGTTACCGTTCTTGTCGTTGCGCGGGTTTTCCAGCGCAGCGGCCTTGGCGGTGACCGCACTGCAGTTGGTGGCCGGGCAGGCCGCACCACCCTTGTCAGCGTTGTCAACGGCGAGGGTCAGAGCCGAGGCGACGCCGGTGAGCCGGACATCGTCCACGAACCAACCATCGTCTTCGTTACCGATGCCGGTGAACTGCGCCCAGCGCTCGATACCGGGCCAACCGAACGGCGAGATGTGGAAGCGGACAAGCACCTTGCGTCCACGATACGCCTTCAGGTTGTACTTCTTTTGCAGCCAGTTACCGCCCGTAGTACCACCGAATCCGGACGAGACGATGTTCGGATCGTCGAGCACGCTCGTCTCGGGGAAGCAACCGGTTCCGACGTCCGCGCCAATCGTTCCAAACGGCGTGTCGCGATCGAACGTGGTACGCGCCAAGCAGTTGTTGACGGTGGTGGGGAAGCAGGTCGAAGACGGACCAACGTCGAGCTGGTTCGGGAAGAACTGGTTCTCGTTGTTGCCGTCGTCCGACGGGTCGTAACTGCAGTTGATGAAGTTGTTGCGACGGAACGCTTGCTCCGGGTTGAAGTAGGAGCGCAACGCCTCCCAGTTCTCGGTGCTGTTCTTCAAACCGGTTTCAGCGGTGTCGCAGTCGTTGTTGCCGTTCTTGTCGATGCAGATGTACGCCAGACCGACGGTCACGCCCCAATCGCGGGGTAGACCGGCGAGCCGGTTGTCCTGCAGCGACATTTGCGTCCAGTAGGTCAGTTCCGGTGAACCGTTGCCGAGTTGCACGGAGTTCTGCATCTCGACCCAGGTCATGCGGTTGACGTCCATCGTCTTGTCGTCACCGAGGAACGCGGTTTCATCGCCTTCTGCAGTGTTTGTCGACGAGATTGACTGCTTACAACCGGTGCAACCCGAGTCGGGGCGTTGCACCGATCGGCCACCGTTCTCACACGTCGTGCCGTCGGTGTCGCAAGAGTTGGCGCGCGCGGCGTGCAGGTGCCAGTGGTTTTCCTTGTTGTTGAAACCCTCACCCAACTCACAGAAGAAGTTGACGTCGACGTTGTTACCGAAAGGATTCGACGGGTCGTTCGTCTGGCAGCGGGTGCCTTCGAGTTCGGCAGGATCATCACCGGTGTTGAAGCGTGGCCAACTGTTCAACATCGCCGTGTCGGTGGTGTACGACTCGAAGTTGTCGAAGAAGTCGGCGCCAGCGGTGACGCCTGTCGCGTTCAGGTTGTGCACGATCTTGAAGGACTGCGCGATGCGCGTTCCGAAGATGCGCACGTCAGCCGCGATCGCGTACTGCGGTCCGCCCTTGGCCAACCCTTGCAACGCCACCGTCCAGACCGACGAGAGTTCGTCGTTGACGTTGGCACGGGTTACCAAGGCACCCTTGAACGCAATGTGATCCGTGCCGAGCGAGGTGTCGTAGACACCCGGGGTACCGACCAACGGAGTGCGCGGCGGGATGTTGAAGTTGCGGATTTCGTTGTCCAGCACGCACAGGACGTTGGGGCTGTCTGTGGCGACGGTCAACGTGGCGTTGTTGATGGGGAAGTTGGAGTAGTTCTTGAGCACGAGGTCGACGTTGACGACCTCGCCCGGGTCTGCCCAACCGTCGTTGTCACCGTTTCCGGTGCCGCCGACGTTGGTGTCACGGACGATGACGTCCGCCACGACCACGTCGCCGGCATCGAAGCGAGCGAGCGTGACGGCGACGAGTGGATTGTCCAGACAGCCGCAGTTGTCGTCCGAGTAACGTGCCTTTTGGCCAGGTTGGTGCGGACTGCGTCCCGTGGCCAAGGTAGTGGTGTTGGGGCACAACTCACCGGGGTTATCGATCCCACCGACTCCGTCATCGTCGAATCCGGCGATTCCGGGTTGTCCGTCCGGTCCGTTGTCCACACCGCGAACGCCGTCGTTCTTGTCGATGTAGCGAGCGGAAACGGAAGGATTGTCGGCACCGTTGATTGCAAGGTAGACGAGCTTGTCGCCGCCCTTGTTGATACGTGTGGTGGTGCGGATGGTACCTACGAACGTGTTGCTTCCGGGGCTGGTCTGCACCAAGCAGAACGACTCTGGAATCGACTCCGCCTCGGACCATGCATCGATCGAGACGTCGTTCACGGAAGAGTCACCGTTGCAATCGACGAGATTGCCGGTGGTGACCGGGTCGACCACGGTGACCTGGATCTCGGTGTCACCGTCGAGCGTGTCGAACTGGCTGGCCATGCTGATGTTGGCACACTGACCGTCGAAGTTCGGGCCAGAGCATGCCGCACCAGCTTGCGCCACCGGTTTGACTTCCATCCACTCCAGGACGACATCGTCGACGGCAGCACCGTAACCCTGCTTCGGTTGCTCACCGGTGCCTTCGAAGACGACGAACCCGATTTCACCCTGCCACGACGATCCTACGAACTCGCCGTAGAAGTCTTCAAGGGTGTTGAAGCGGATGTTTCCGACCGGGGTTCCCACAGCGCCGATACCGTTGGCGTCACCGTCGATTCGCATGTTGCGATTTTGACGGAGCGTGGTGCTGGTACCGAACGTAGCGGCCACTCCTTCGTCGATCGAGCCGTCACCGCAGACGTCATCCGCTTCGCCGACGGGGATTCCGTCGAGGCTTGTGAATGCCGCTGCCTTGCTGGTGCCGGTCGCGTCGGCGCACGGATTGGTGAGCGACCCGTCGGGGTTGCAATCGGCTGGGCCGTTGCAAGCCGCCAGGTTGCGAGGACCACCATTGCAGCGGAAGCACGGGCAGATTTCACGGAAGTCATCGACGATGCCGTTGCCATCGTCGTCGACGCCGCAGTTACCCGGGCAGCCGTTGGGACCGAGGCTGTAATCGTTGTCGCAATCGTCATCCAAGGGCTTGGGTGTGTTCAGCGGACGTTCCGACGCGGTCTTGCCGCCGGCCAGTGCGCCTTGCTCTGGGATGAGGTTGAGGTCATTGAACCAACAACCGCGACGGCCCGCACGGTTTCCGCCGCGCGTGGTGATCTTGTTGTCGCCGTAGTTGGCTTCGTTCTTCTGATTGGTGCCGGCAAACACGAACGCGCCGCCATAGATATTGTTCTGGCCGCCGCCGGTGACGCCGACGTTCCCAATGTTGAAGCCGCCGACCTGAACCAAGTCGTCGCCGAGCACGACGTTGTTGTCGGCGGTGTCGAGGTCGAAGTCGGCATTCAACGTGCCGTATCCATCGGAAGCCGGGAAGTCCAGTTGGGCGTTCCACGACCAGTCGAGGATTTGAGTGCGCCACTTGAATCCGTCCGGATCGTTTCCGAAACGAGTCGGGTGGACGATCGGCGTACGGAGTGTTTCGAACCAGTAGGTGGCTGCTGTGGTGCCGCCCATCTGGTCGTACTGCTCGCACTTGGTGTCGTTCGGGCGGCAGACAGTGGTGTCGTCTGCCGTCGCGTAGGTACCGATGGTGTCGAGGTGCCAGAC
>CAZAHQ010000080.1:0-10752 GCA_964484415.1 uncultured Acidobacteriota bacterium
GTACCGTCGCCGATCAACACGCGCACGTTGCCGAAGCGAGTCTCGTTCATGCCACGCTGCCCCACGCACGCGCCAACGGCGCGAGCTCTGCATCGACCAGGGTGCGCTGCACACCCAAGGTCAACTTCAAGCGTCCCGATCTGTTGGTCTCGCCGACCACCTGCAGCGGCTCACCCTCGAGTGCACCGACCAGCGCGGTCAATTGCTGCGGCGTGCAGGTGAGCAACAGGCGGCCGCACGACTCGGAGAACATGCGCGCTTCCCAGCCGAGCGTTGCCGGCCCCGGCAACTGCGCGAGATCGACCGTTAGGCCCACGCCACCCGCGCGCGCGATGCGAAACAAAGCGGGGAGCATTCCGCCGAGGCCGGGCGCATGCGCCGACTGCACCAACCCGTCAGCAATGGCACCTGCAATCTTGCGATAGCGCTCGATGAACGATCCAGGATGACAACGCGGCACCGATGTCGCGGCAACGCCACGCGCGGCAGCCCACTCACTGCCGCCCAGCTCATCGTGGGTTTCGCCGACGACCAGCAGCACCTCGCCGGCGCCGCGCGGTTCGAGTGTCATGGCGCGGCGAGCATCGTTCAGCAAACCAATCGCCGAGATCAACAGCGTCGGTGGAATGCTGATCCGCTTGCCGCCGATCACGGCATCGTTCTTCATCGAATCTTTGCCGCTGATCAATGGCATGCCGTAGGCGATGCAGATTTCCGACAACCCCGCGCAGGCACGCACCAGTTGCGCCATCTTGTGGAGCGCATCGGGGTTGCTATTGCTGGGAAGCGGATCGGGCCAACAGAAGTTATCGAGTGCCGCGATCCGATCGAGCCGCGCACCGGTCGCCAGCAATCGCCGGATCGACAGGTCCACACCGGCTTGCGCCATCGCATGCGCGTCGATGTCGGAATAGCTCGGAAACACACCTTCCGCGAGCGCGTACGCTTCCCAACCGTCGTGTGAGATTTGAAACACCGAGGCGTCGCTGGGCACATCGTGCTTGACACCGATCCACGGCTTGATGACGGTCAGCGCCTTGACCTCGTGATCGTACGTGCGCGATAGAAGTTCGTTGCTCGCCAGGTTCTGTCGCGCCATGAACTGCGCGGCGAGTGAGGCACCGGCCTTGCTGTCGGCCGGTGGTTCGCCGGCAATCCACGCGCTGACTGACGGTGGTGAGAATTCGGCCTGCAATTGCATCGCAGGCAGCCCATCGTGCAAGAACGAGAGCGGCAACCACAGCACGGACAGACCGTGGTTCATCACATGAAACGCACCGTCGTCGGTGAATCGGCCCAGATCGGTGGCTTCGACCTCACGTCGCGCGGCCAACGCCAAGAACGCTTCGAGAGTCTCCGGCGGGACCGCCACCGTCATGCGCTCTTGCGCTTCCGAGAGCAGCACTTCCCACACCGCCAAGCCGTGGTACTTCAGAGGCGCTCGCGACAACTCCAATTCCGCGCCGCCGCAAGAGCCAGCCATTTCTCCCACGCTCGACGACAAACCACCGGCCCCGTTGTCGGTGATCGAGCTGTACAGACCCAGGTCGCGCGCTTCCAGCAGAAAGTCGAACATCATCTTCTGCGTGATCGGATCGCCGATCTGCACTGCTTGCACCGGCGATTCTTCCGTCAACTCAGCCGAACTGAATGTGGCGCCGTGAATTCCATCCTTACCGATGCGGCCGCCGACCATCACCACACGATCGCCCGCGCGCGCGCCCTTCTCGTGTGCCGGCTTGCCCGCTACCGTCACGGGCATGCGACCAACTGTCCCGCAATACACCAACGGCTTGCCGATGAATCGCTCGTCGAATAACTCCCAACCGCGGCCGTAAGGAATCCCGGATTGGTTGCCGCCGTCGATCACACCGCGATGCACACCCTCGCGGATGCGCCGCGGATGCAACAAGCCTTTGGGCAGTTCCTGCTTCCAGCCGCTCGGCCCGAAGCAATAGCCCCAGACGTTGGTCAGCAAGTCGCTGCCGATGCCGGTGCCGAACGGATCGCGATTGACGCCCACGATGCCGGTGATCGCGCCACCGTAAGGATCGAGCGCCGACGGGCTGTTGTGCGTTTCGACCTTGTAGACCAAATGATGACGAGGCGTCGCTGCAATCACGCCGGCGTTGTCGTGAAACACCGATACCAACCAGCTCTTCCCCTCGCGCGCCACGATCGCGGCATCGATCGCTTCGGTGGTGCCGCGAATGTATGTCTTGAATAGCGAGCGAATCTGCTGCGCCGATCGACCCGGCTCACGGTACTCGACATTGGCGGCGAAAATCTTGTGCTTGCAGTGCTCCGACCAGGTTTGCGCCAAACACTCCAACTCGACGTCGGTCGGCCACTGGGGTAGACCGCGCGCGACCCGTTGCGCCGACGCACCATGCTCGCGATAGAAGCGCTGAATCGTCTGCATCTCGTCGAGCGTCAGCGCTAGCAAGCGCGCTCGACTCAGCTCGATCAAGGCCGCGTCGGAAACATCTAGCGACACCGTCTCCACGGCCGGCGACGACAGTTCGCTGACGCAGGGCACCGACAGATCGGGCGGATGTGCGCGCCACTCACTCTCGGTCTCGACGGTTACGCGCTCGATCATCTCGTTGGCCAACAACTCGCGTGCGATTCGCTCGGCCTGCGGCTTCGATACGCCGGACAACAGCACCACACGCGAGCTGAAGACGGCGCCACCTTCACCCAGGGTCCGCCCCAGCAGGTCTTCGATGCAGACCTTGGCGCTCTTGGCTACCGGATCGGTGACCCCCGGCTTGTAGCCGATCGTGACGGCCACGTCGAAACCGCCATCTTCGAGCCGGCCGACGGCGCTTTGCCGCAGGACCGGTCCGGCAAACTCGACAGCAATCCGGGAGGCGTCGGGATCGCCCAAGGCAGGGACCACGTGATAGACGTCGCGAGTGCGCACGCCTTCGACGCTAAGCCCCAAGTAATCAACGATTTGCCGTGAAATGCTGACGGCCCGGCTGTCTTTGAACCCCGGCCGGGTGCCGACTTCGATACGAGTCGCGATGGGCAAGGTCTTACCGCTCCGAAGGGGGCTGCGAGAGGAGAGGGCAGTCTACCAAATGCGGCGGGGCCGTCACGCATCGATCCGATCGAGGAGCCGGGTTATCGAACCGCCAGTGATAATCGCTGACGATGCCGGCGACAGCTCACACCGCGCGATTCGAGGCCCTGGCCGAACAACTCCGGCCGGTGCTGCGGGCGGCGTTGCACCGGCTCTGCCGACCCGGCACAGGGGTCGACCCCGATGACGTGCAGCAAGAGGCGCTGCTTCGGCTGTGGCGAGCAGTGGAAGCTGAGAGAGAAATCCATCAGCCTGCGTCTTACCTGTGGAGGGCGGTCTCATCGGCAGTGTGCGATGCGCGCCGCCGCGTGACCGCGCGGCGGGAAGAATCGCTCCAGGCCGGAGCGGATCAGGACACTCCGCGTGAATGGGAAGCGCCCGGGGCGACGCCGGAAACGGTCTCCGTGCAGAACGAGGTGTTTCGTGCCACCGAGGAGTTCTTGCAGCGTTTCGATCCGCAACACCGACGCGCGGTGGGACTGCACTTGCAGGGTTTCAACACGCAAGAAATTGCCGATCTGTTGGGATGGACCGAGCCGAAGGCGCGAAACACCGTGTATCGCGCCATCGGAGCACTACGACAAGAACTGATGCAGCGAGGTCTTCAGCCATGAATGAAGACGACCTCAAGCGACACTGGCAGGCGGGAACAGCAAACATCGCCGGCCCGCACCTGGACGACGAGACGTTGCTCGCGCTTTCATCCGGCCAAATTGCCGACGCCAGGCGCGGCGATGCTGTCGACCATGTGTCGAACTGTCGTGACTGTGCGACCGCCGTACAGGCGTTGATGCAGGCGCGCCGCGACCTGATGAGCGTGCGGACTCCGCCCACTTCAATCGCGCTGCATCGGAGGGCCGGACTGAAGATTGCAGCGGCGATCGTGTTTGGCGCGCTCGCGCTGGGGGCGTGGTGGAGCGTGAGGCAAGCCCCTCAGGTTGCGCCAGTGCTGCGCAGCGATGCGGCAGCGGTGATACAGCTCACGGCAGAAGGTCAGACGCTACCCCGAGCCGAATTCACACTGACATGGGAGTCGCCGCCCGGCGCCCGGAATGCCAGCGTCACGCTGTTCACGGCCGACACGACCGTGGTGTATCGCAACGATCATCTGACCGGGAATAGCGTGACGGTTCCACTCGAGCCGCTGAAGAAAGTCGCGGATGAAACGCCATTGTTTTGGACGGTTGAGGTCACCATCGGCGACGGCCGAGTGTTGAGCAGTGGATCGCGAATGGTCCGCGTGCGCTGACGATGCGCCGGTCGCTGTGGTTGGTACTTGCGCTGGGCGTGGTCATGCCAGCGCATGCCGAGCTCTTCCCTTTGTCAATCGACGAGTGCACCGACGATGGCCCGCCCCGTTGCTATGAGCAGGCAGCACGTCGCAGCGGCAAGTGGGAAATCGCCGAGCGGCGATTGCGTCAGCGGTTGAGTCGCAACCAAGACAATGAGACGGTGCTTTATGCACTGGGCCAATTGCTCGCCGACCGTGATCAACCCGGCGCCGAGAAGATGTGGCGCGCAGTCGCTGCACGCTGCCGATCGCTCGACTTGGCAGCCTGTGAAGCGCAGGTCGCGTTATCGCTGTCGGAATGGGCTACACGACAGGGGCGACTCGCGGAGAGTGAGCAGTACTTGGCGACGGGGCGAGCCGCGGCAGACCGAAGTGGCAACAAGATCGCTCACCTGATGGCCGAAGTTCAGTCGGCGCGCCTCGAAAGCATGCGCGGCCGGACTGGAGAGGCCGTGGCGCGTCTCGAGGCACTGGAGCCAGGAATCGAGCAGGCCGAATACGACGAAGCGCGGGCCGATTGGCTTGGCGCCTTGGCGGTTGCACTTTGGGGCGTTGGTCGCCTCGATGACTCGCTGGCGCGATTTCAAACCTTGCGTGCGCTCCACGAGCGGCGAGGAGATCGATTCCAACTGTCTCAAACACTCCACAACTTGGTCTTGCTGATGTCGCAGTTACGGCGCGGGGTCGACAGCGAATCGCGAGAGCTCCTGGAGCAGGCGCTGACGTTGGCGCTCGACAGCGGCAACCGTAGGAGCGAGATTTCGATCCGCCTCTCGCAGGCCCAAGATCCGGCGCGTCCGAACCTGGAGAGAATGCGAAACCTGGATCTCGCAATGCAACAATCGATCGCCACCAGCCGACTCGAGGAACTCTGCTTCGCACTGCGCTTGAAGTCGCAATATACGGACCGCAACACCCTCGCCGCGCAGCGCGAAGCGGTGATCTGGGCCGAGCGTGGTGTAGCGTGTGCTGAGGAACTCGGTAGCCCGTTTCACCTCGCGCGCGCCCACCTGGTTCATGCGCAACGCCTGTGGGATGCCAACCTGAACGAGCAAGGGATTGCCGTCGCAACGGTTGCGCTCGACTCGATCGAACGGATCCGTGATCTGCAACCCGACTCGATGTCTCGCGCCGGCACCTTTGGTCGTTGGGTGTTCTTCTACGACCGGTTCATCGGGAGCGTGCTTCGCGACCTGAAGAGCCCGAGCTTGGAGTCGATCGAGTTGGCGCTGACGATTGCCGAGCGTCGCCGCGCACGCGCGCTGTTGGATCAGTTGGATACCGCCGGCGGGACCGAGCGGGTGGCAGAGCGTCATCCGTCCGCGGCCCCGCGCACAGAATTGCTGTTGCAGGCGTCCGACCTGCAACGGCAACTCGCGGCCAGCAGCCTGAGCTCAGCCGAGCGTTCCAGCTTGCGCCAAGCATTGGACAAGACCGAGGTCAGAGCGGCCGCCTTAGCACGCGAGATCGCAGCCGCTGACTCCGCTTTCTCGAGTCTGCGATTGCCGTCGATCCCTCGCCTGAATCAACTCCAACGGGCGCTGGCTACCGATGAAGCGCTTTTGGTCTATCTGGTGCCGGAGACTCTGCTGTACGGCAGCCGGCCACGGGTCTTCGTGATCACCCGCGCGACCGCCAGAGTCGAGACCTTGGCGCTTGAATCTATCGAGCAGCGCGTGGAGTTGTTCGAACATCTACTGCAGCGCCGCGACAATAGCGATATCCCGGCCGCGCAGCGCCTGTATCGCGAGTTGCTCGCGGCGCCACTGGCGTCTCTCTCGCCACAAATCAATCGTCTCACGATCATCCCCGACGGAGCGATTGCGCGACTGCCTTGGGGTGCATTGCGCGACGAAGCGAATCAACCGCTCGCAACGCGCTTCACGATTGCGCTGGCGCCGTCGGCGAGCGTCTGGTTCTCCTGGCGCGAGCATCCTGCAACGGTGTCTACGACGGCGATGGTGTTTTCCGATCCGGTGCCGCCCGAGGATGCTCGCGGCCAAGGACTCCCACGACTCCCCTCGGCCCGCGCTGAAGCGCTGCAAGTCACACGACTGTGGGGTCCACGCAGTCAGTTGTTTGCAGGCCACGCAGCCAGCGAGCAGGCACTACGCCACGCGCTCGGCGCGAGCACCGGCCTGGTTCACATCGCCGCGCATACCGTGATCGACGAGCGACACCCCGACAAGAGCGCGATCGCTCTGACTCCCGGTGGAGGGGAAGACGGTTGGCTCGATGAGAGCGAGTTGGTGGGCTTGAACTTGAAGGATCGTTGCATCGTGTTGTCTTCGTGCGCTGGCGCCGGAGGTGCCGAGCTGGCAGGTGAGGGGACGCTGAGCCTGGCGCGAGCCAGTTTTCTGGGCGGTGCACGCGCTGTGGTCGCCGCAGCCGCTCCGATCCGCGACGACGAAGCGCGCCGGGTGATGGAACCGTTCTTTCGTGGGCTGGCCGAGGGCCTCGACGTCTCGACCGCGTTGACATACGCGCAGCGCGAACGGTTCGTTGCCGGAGACACCACCTACGGCTGGAGCAGCGTCGCGATTTACGGAGACAGTGCCTGGCGAATGAATCCGGTCGATCGCCCCACGAGGCGCTCGAGTTTCGCGATTGTGCTGGCAGGGTTCGTTGCCATCTGCGGACTGACATTCGCACTGAACTTCCATACGAATTCCTGAGAGCGGATGGTCGAACGCTGCGTCCTTCCATTGCGCGGTGCACCTAGGTCGGGGCAAGTGGGTGCAGACGCCGGGAGGACGAGATGAGTTCACGTAGTTTGAAATCAGGCGCGCACAAGTTCGCTCTGTTGAGTGTTTGCTGGTTGCTTGCAGGCGTGGCTCAGGCCGCGGACCAAGGGTGGTTCGCCACTGCACACGCCGGGCCGACAAAGTTCAAGGGATACGAACTTGAAGCTGACGCCGACAAGCTCGACGACAGTGACAAGGGGTGGGCAGTCGGCGGCGGATATCGATGGGGCCTGTTCGCGCTCTCCGTCGGCTACGCCGACTTGGGGCGACTCGAGGCCAGCGCTGGGAGTGACTATCAGCCACCCGTAGGACGACGACCGTATCGCGGCACACCCGCGCCCAGCTTCATGTCGTTTGACGATCGGATCGAGGCTTCAGGCGTCGCAGTCCTTGGCACAGGGATTCTTCCACTGGGCCCACGCGTGCAACTGCTCGGGCAAGCGGGCCTGTTTCATTGGAAACAGAAAGTCGACTATCGCGAACCTGGTTTCGCTTCCAACCTGAGCGCGTCGGGCACCGATCCGATCTTCGGCGTTGGGGTCAATGTCTTTCTTGTGCCGACCGGCGTCTGGTCGATTCAGATGCTCTATTCGAAACACCTGAACATTGGCGACCTCGACAAGACCGGCCACGAGAACGACATCGGCATGATTTCGATCGGTACGGTTTATCACTTCGGTAAGAACTGAACCGACAGCAGCACAGACCGACTCCACGGCGTGCGTCGTCTCGCTCTCCTGCGAGGCGGCGCGCGTCGGCTACGACAGAAACTGCGATCGATCTCCCAGGTCCAGTGCGTCGCTGCGATAGATCAAGCGGGACCGCGACGGGCGCAACAAGCGCACACCGGCCTTTGCCAACAACAACCCAAGCAGCACCGAGCCGCCGCCGATGATCGCGGGGGCCAGCGGCTGCGTTACCGAATGCGCCGAGGCTTCGGTCATCCCCAAGACCGGCAACGTGACGGCCGCGGTCAGAGCGACGAAACCCAGCAACGTGCGACGCGCACGGCGAGACGAAGACATACCCAAATCCTCCCCGAGGCCGGCGCCCGTCACGCGAGCCTCGTGGAGAAGTTAGGTTTCGAAATGGAACAGGCAAGTCGTTTCGGAGCAGCCTAGGCTCGAATCGAGCGGAAGCCCCAGCGTCCCAAACAGAGCGCAGCGAGTGACCCACCACCACCGAAGATCGCCGGAGCGAGGGGTTGTGAGAGTGACTGGGCAGCGGCGAACAAGATGGCGAGCCCTGCCACGAGGAATGCCGAGCCGACAGCGAGTACCCCCAGGCCGCGCTGGGTCGCGTGGTGCTTTTTCATGCGGGAAACTCCAGACACCTTCGTCTCCCGGATCGAAGGTGACCGACCTATCGGGAGAGGTACTGCCAAACGGAGCGCAAGCAACCTTCGTTTCGGAGGGAGGTTCAGAAACGAGAAGGGCGACCCAATGCGGATCGCCCTGGAACTCTTCGATCAGCCAGCGCCGACTACCAGCGAATCAGCGCCGCGCCCCATGTGAAGCCGGCTCCAAACGCAGCCGTCATCACTAAGTCGCCTGGCTTGATGCGCCCTTCCCGGCGCGCATCGGCCAAAGCCATCGGGATCGAGGCTGCGGACACGTTGCCGTACTTGTTGATCGTTACGTAGACCTTCTCCATCGGCAGGCCGGCACGCTGCGCCGTGGCTTCGATGATTCGCAGGTTGGCTTGGTGAGGAACGAAGAGATCGATGTCGTCGGCGGTGACCCCCGCCTCTTCCATCACGTCGGCAACCGCTTGCTGCATGGCGCGCACGGCGTGTTTGTAGACCTCGTTCCCCTGCATTTGCACGGTGTGCAGCGATTGATCGACCGACTCGTGCGAGGCCGGATGACGGGTTCCGCCGCCCGGCTGCCACAACAAGTGCGCCAGCGAGCCATCGGCACCCCACGTGTGTGCAAGCACCCCGTCGCCCGCGCTCTTGTGAGGACCATGCACGCTGACGCCGGCGCCATCGCCGAACAGCACGCAGGTGGTGCGATCGTTCCAATTGGTGATGCGCGACAACTCCTCTGCGCCGGCCACCAACACATGTTGAGCGGTGCCCGATCGAACGAGTGAGTCGGCGAGGATCGTGCCGTACAACCAGCCCGAGCAAGCCGCGGTGATATCGAACACCGGGATGCCGCGTCGCAGGCCGAGCTTCGGTTGCGCCCACGCGGCACAGCTCGCAACCATCGTGTCGGGGCTCACCGTGGCCACGATCAATGCATCGATGTCATCGATGGTGAGTTGCGCGTCGATCAGTGCGTTCTGCGCCGCCTCGACTACCAGGTCAGAGGTATCGACACCAGGCGGTGCGACGCGACGTTCGCGAATTCCGGTGCGCGTCACGATCCATTCGTCGGAGGTATCGACCTTCTTCTCGAGGTCGGCATTGGTAAGCACACCCGAGGGAATCGAAGAGCCAATACCCATCACCCGAGAACCCAACGCGACCGGAAAGCGATTCGGGCGTTTGGTTTTGACCTGCACCTCAGGTAGGCGAACCGTCGTGGCCATCACGTTCCTCCCGGGGACCCCGCCGGATTACCGATGGGTTAGCTCCCCGTGACTGGCGCGATCATGCCGACCCAATGTCACGGCACGGTCAGGAAGGACAGATTCGGATCATTCCGGATACAAAAAGAACGCTCGCCGCGCTTCCTCGAACTGGGACTGCTCGCCCTGCCAGGCCTGCTCGAGCTCACGAGCCGACGCGCCGGCCTCGATCATGTCTCGCCAATCGGGATTGCCCGCCAGCAGATCGATCGCCGGTGGGTTGGTCCGGAACTCGTACGCCTCGTGGCGCCAGGAGAAGTCATGGGGCGACTGATCACGTGCGGCAATGATCACGGCAAGGCCGGTGACCAGGCTTCGGAATGAATGCCGATCCGTGACATGGATAAACACCCCATGACAGTCCGAGCCGCGATGTTTCTGGAAGGCAGGTAGGAAGCGGACCGGGCGAAACCGCACTCCAGGAAGTTGAAGAGCTTCAAGCACGCCGGCCAATCGTGAGGCCGAAAGCCACGGAGCGCCGATCAACTCGAATGGCCGCGTGGTGCCGCGCCCTTCCGAAAGGTTGGTCCCCTCGATCAGGCAGCCGCCGGGATAGACGATCGCCGTATCGAGTGTCGGCATGTTCGGCGAGGGCGGAATCCACGGCAGGCCGGTTTGATCCCACCACTGCGAGCGACGCCAGTTCTGGCACTGGATGACTTCGAGCTGCAGCGCGAGCGACCGCTGTGTGCGCGCCATGAGGCACAGCTCGCCCACGGTCAGTCCATGCCGCTGCGCGACGTTCAACTCCCCGACGAACGAAAAGTAGCCATCGCGTATCGCGCCACCTTCGACCTGGCCGCCGAGCGGATTGGGACGATCGCAGATGATCAGCGGCACACCGGCAGCGGCGCAGGCCGGCATCGCGCGCACGATCGTGGCGTAGAAGGTGTAGTAGCGCGCGCCGACATCCATCAGGTCGGCGATGAGTACATCGACGCCGTTCAGCGCCGCCCTCGGCAACGACAACGAGGCCTCGTCATTGCCGTACAAACTCACAACCGGCGCATCGAGCAATGGGTCGTAGGTTTCGCAAACACCAGCCATGTCCTGAT
>CAZAHQ010000081.1:0-10738 GCA_964484415.1 uncultured Acidobacteriota bacterium
AGGAGAACCCGCCGGGTGACAAACTGCGGGTGATCCCCAACGGCGTCGACTTGGATCGCTATGCGTGTGGCGCACGGGAGCCGTTTCGCACCCGGTTGGGGATCACACCGAACACGCTGCTCGTGGGCAGCGTCGGGACGCTCAAGCCGGTGAAGGGGCACGCGCTCCTGTTGGAGTCGATGATTCCCTTGCTCGCACGACACCCGAACGTGACCCTTTGCCTGGCGGGCGAGGTAACGCGCGATTACGGCGAATCGCTGCGCACCAAGGTCGCTGCCCTTGGTCTGGCCGAGCGTGTGCTGTTTCCCGGCGTCATCGAGGATGTGCCCAACCTCCTGGCCGCGCTCGACCTGTTCGTGCTCCCCTCGCTCTCGGAAGGAATGAGCAACGCCTTGATCGAAGCGATGGCAGCTGGCAAACCGATCGTCGCCACCACCGTCGGCGGCAACGCCGAGAATCTCGACCATGGCAGCGCGGGGGTCCTCGTTCCACCCAGCGACGCGGGCGCCTTGCGTGCAGCGATCGAGTCGATGATCGAGAATCCCGAGCGGCGGGAGCGTTTCGCAACACTCGCCAGCGCTCGGGCCCGCAGCGAATACGCCTACGCACGCATGCTGGATCGCACGGAGCGGCTGTATTCGGAGTTGGTCGAGGAAGTGTTCGGGAAGATCTTTCGCGAACGATTGGAACTGCCCGCTCCGGCGACCCCAGAACTGGAACCGACAGCCCGCCGGTGGCCGCGATGAGTGTCGGTGTGGAAGAGCCGATGTCAGAGTTGCGGGATGCCCCGACACGGCGAGCCAAGAGCGTTGCCGTTGCCGCACGCCGCCTAACGGTCAGTCTTCGGCCGATCTCTGAGTTGCAGTCGGACTGGACCGAGCTGTTGACGCAAGCGCGAGCCTGCAACGTGTTCAACAGTTGGGAATTCCTTGCCACATGGTGGGAGCACTTCCGCCGCGACCGCGAATCCCGGATCTTTGTCGTCCATGACGAATCGACACCGATCGCGATCGTGCCGTTGTGCCTGCAGTCTCGCGGCGGCCGTTTCGGGCGCTGGCGCGTGCTGCGCAACATCGGCTTTGGCGATGTCGTCAACCCCGATTTCTTGGACGCCTTGGTCGTACCAGGCAGAGAGGACGAGGTGGCGGACGCCGTGGCGCCGCTCTTGTTGGCCGATCCTGCCTGGCAATTCATGGAGTTAGGAGAACTCGATGCACAAGGATCGATGCAGCAACTGGCGCGACGCTGGGAAACGCACCACGGCCTGGTCCGTCGCATCGATCCGAAGTCGACCTGCCCGTATGTTCCGTTGCCCGCGTCGTTCGATGCTTTCCTGGCGGCCCGCAACAGTCACTTCCGGCAGCAATTGCGACGCTATCGACGTGTGATCGAACGCGAGCTCGCGGTCGAGTGGAAGCGCGTCGGTTTGGACCTCTCGATCGAGGATGGGATCGCGGCGCTGACCCACTTGCATCAGGAGCGAATGGAGGCCACCGAGCGCGGCGGCAACTTCAAGAAGAGCGACTACCAGGCGTTCCATCGCGGCTTGGCGGAACGGCTCGACCAAGCGGGAGCGTTGTTCTTTTGGGTGCTCTATTCACGCGGCGAGCCGATCGCGACCCACTACGGATTTCTGCACGGGACGACCTACTACGGCTACCAGATGGGGTTCACGCTGCGCCACCATCGATACTCTCCTGGGCACTACATGACCGGTGTTGTGATCGAGAAGCTGATCGGTCTCGGGGCGCGAGAAATGAACCTCCTGCGCGGAACCGACAACTGGAAGTTCCGATGGACCGAGACGGTACGTCAAACGATCAACGTCTCGCTGTTGCGGCCGACTGCAGCGTCGCGTTGGGCCTTCAACCGGGCAGGGCTCTCCTTGCCTCCGGCTCTGGCGCTGCGCTTCTTGATCGGGCGTGAAAGCTTCGAGGAGCTCCGCCGCGCGTGGACATCGTGGCGCGCGCCATCGCTCGAACCCACGGCTGAACACAAGCCCGAGACCAGACACGAGTGAGCGTTCCGCTGAGCGTTGCGGTCGTGCAGGGTCAGTTCGGCCAAGGCGGTGCCGAACGGCAGGTGTACGAGTTGGTGCGGCGGGTCGATCGGACCGTATTCGATGTGCGTTGTGTGGTGCTGTCACCGGAAGTCGATCCGTACGGACCACTCTTGCAGCGCGCCGGGATCGAGGTGGTCGGATTCGATCGGCACAATACCTGGGATGTCGGCCGTGTACTCGCGCTACGCCGGCTGCTTCGCTCGTGGGGCACCGACGTGATCTACGCCGTGGGGCATGCCACCGCTGCGCTCTGCCAGTTCGCCCGCCTCGGCTGCACCGGCATGAGGCTGGTACCGTCGATTCGTTCCACCGTGATCAAGCATCCATTTCCGAAGCCGCAGTTGTATCGCTGGATGTTTCGTAGCGCACCGGTAACGGTGGTCAACTCTCATCGCGGTGCAGAGTTCTGTCAGCGTGAGTTTGGTTTGCCAACACACAGAACCGTGATCGTCGGTAATGGGATCGATGTGGATGCGCTCCGGTCGGAGGCTGTCGCCGAAGCCGACGTGCGCGCGTCGTTGAAGCTACCGCACGGTACGCCGCTGGTTCTGTTCGTCGGCAAGGACTCATGGCAAAAGCAGCCGCAACGATTCTTTGCGGTCGCCGAGCGCGTCGCGGCGGCGCATCCTACGGCGCAGTTCGTTGCCATTGGCTGGCGGTTGGGATCCGAGGATCGTGGGCGACTGGGCGTCATGAACTCTCGGATTCATCTGCTGGGTCCACGCTCGGACGCTGTCGTCTGGATCAAGCAGGCAAGCGTTGTGGTGATGACGTCGGAAACGGAAGGGTGCCCCAACGTCGTGCTCGAAGCGGCGGCGCTCGGTACCCCGATCATCGCCCCCGATGTTGGCGACGTAGCGCGGATCTTCGGTGCCGAGGCAGCGTCACGGCTTGTAAGGCAGCAGGAGGTCACGGACTATGCGCGTCTCGTGCTGAATACATTGGCCGGTGGCGAGGAACAGCAGCGCGTCACCGAAGCTCTATCCAACCGCGTGAGAACCGAATATTCAATGGAGCGAATGGTCTCGCGCACGGCTGATGTCTGGCGTGACGCTGCGGGACAACTCCAGGGCTGAGGTCTGTAGCGGCAGGTCCGGTCGACAGAACGCCGGTCACCGCGATCGCTTGAACAACGTCTGGCGCACGAGCCACGCCGTCAACAGGATCAGGTACGGATCGACCGTCGGAATTCGATATCGCTTGCCGGCAAAGATCGTGAGCGTGATCAACATCGTCGACACAATTGCCGTTCCGCAGATCGCCAGCGGCAGCCATTCTCGGCGCAGTAGCAGCCACGCCGTTGCGATCAAGCCTCCCACCAAGATCAATCCGTAGGCCGCGAAAGGAACGGTGCGGACCAGGCCAGCACGCTTTCCAAGGTTGCCTGCCAGATTGAAATCGAGCCAGAAGTCGCGCAGGTCCCCGAGTTTCTCTTTGGTGTACTCGCCTGGGTAGTGCTGAACGAACCGCTTGAAGTAGTCCTTCTGCTCCTGCTCGGCCTGGCGCTCCGGAATCGGCAACACCGCGATCGATGAGTCCTCGATCGTGTGGTAGTTGTAGCCGAAGTCCTGAAGCTGAGTGATCTGGTCCTTTCCCGGCAAGCTCTCGTAGAGGTTCAACCCGGTGTAGGTCGTGATGAATGTCGGCTGTCCGAACAGCAAGCTGTTGCGTGCGATCCAAGGGGACACCAACAGCACGGCAAGCAGCGCGGCCCACAAAAGCGGCTTGAGTGCCGCCCACTGGCTGCGCACGAAGCCAAGCATCCCGGCTGCCATCCCCACGGCAAGAAACGGCAAGAAGGTCGGGCGGCACAGTGTGGCCAAGGCGGCAACCACGCCGAGCCACACGATCCGAGAGCGTGTTACGCCACGCTCGAGCAGGAGCGCGGCCAACCACAGTGCGCCCACGGCGAGCAGCAAGAACAGCCCCTCGGTCATGATCGAACCGGCGAAGTAGATCGAGAACGGATACAGCGCGAGTCCCAAGCCCGCCAGCAATCCGACGCGCTTGTCCCAAAGCAGATGTCCAAGACCAAACAGCGCCAGAGCCGAGAGCGCGCCGAACAACGCTTGGAGAAGGCGCACGATCAGGAAGTTCTGCCCCGCAAGCGAAAACACCGAGGCCAAGAACCAGGGATAGACCGGCGGTCGGAACGCGCTGGAGCGTGTTCCGTAGCCAAACAGATGGTGATCGACGAGTGTCTGGGCCACGTCGACATAGGCCTTTGAATCGAGCGTGTTGTCCGACGAGTACGCGCTGCGAAAACTATCGGCCGGCATCGGGATCACGAACGCAACACGCACCGCCAACGCTACCAAGAAGACTATCCAGGCACATTTCCGAACGTCGTCCACGACGTAACGCCTCCCGGCGCGCGTGCGCCGGGTGCGAGGATACCTGCGGCGGGAGCGACCCGTGAAGAAAACCGATTGCTTGCCCAGGAACGACGAGCCGGCGTTAAAGCGGGGTGCATGGAGTGAAGACCAGCAAAAGAAAAGGGCCGAGCGAACTCGGCCCCGATGTGGGATCGCGCGGCGGCGCCGCAGCCGCTATTTGGTGTCGGTGCGAACCAGCCCGCCGACATCGCCCGGCGGTGTATTCGGCGCGGCGTTGGGAGTGCCCTGGGCGTTCACGCCGCTCCCGTAGTTGGGTACAGCGTCGTAGCTGAACGCCGCATAGAAGTAGGTGGTGCCGTTGGTCAGGCCGGCGTGAACGCATTGATCGGCTGAGCCTGCCGGCCCCTGTTTGTCGCACGCCAGGGAGCCGTCGCTGGCACTGGTCGGGGTGCCGCTGGTCTTGTAGCGAATCATCGTGCCGCGCGAGTCGCTGCTGATGGAGTGCGTCCACTTCAGCGTGAGCTGCGTATCGCCCGCGGTGGTCGTGAAGTTGGTTACTGCAGCGGGCGGCGTCGTATCGGCCCCACCTTGGTACTCGACGGCGCCGATGTCGCATGTGCCATCGCTGCGCGGGTTGCCGTAGAAATCTTCCTTGGGACAGGGGTATGTTGAATTCGGCGCACCGGCGTTGACGCCCCAGTTGGTGGCCAAAGGTGTGTAGTCGGTGCGGTCGCCGTCATCGACGGTGTAGTCGACGAATCGTGGATCGGCGCTGTTGAAGTGCTTGCCTGGTGTAGCGCCCGCACACCCGTCCTTGCAGACGACGATCGAGTTTCGCTCCTGCGAGTAACTACTGATCACCTGCGAGAGGCTCTCGTAGACGTTGGGCCGGCCCCAGATGCGCGGTGACGTCGGTGCCGTTCCAGCGCCGTTCGCGTCGTCCGCGTAGTACACGAACATGTTGTAGTCGCTCTGTATGGTGGCTGGATCGGTGGTCGAGCCGCGCCATACGACAGCCATCGAGGTCGATGTCCACTCGCTCAGAAACGCGTTGTTGTAGAGCTTGCCGCTGCCGCTGCCGCTGGCGTCGACACCGAAGCGCGCGTGCAGCGCCTCATTGGCAACGCCCTCCAGTGCAAAGGTGTTGTTGGCGAAGATCACGTCCTTGCATGATGGATCGGTAGAACTGGCGCGGGTGAAGGCAGCCACACCGTCGGACGTCAGCTCGGCGATGCTGTTTTGCACCAAGATGTTGCAGGTGACGTAGCTCCCGCCTTCAGGATGTCCCCAGTACGGCCCGTGTCCGGGGTCGTACAACGCGGTACCGTCTTTGAATCGATCGTTGGCCTCGTCCCACAGATCGACATTCCCGTTGCAGGTCGAGCCATCGTTATTGCCGTCGCCCGTCTTGTTGGGGTAGTTGCGGTGAAAGTAGGCGCGATCGAACACGATTCGATCGTCATTGGTGGCGCCGCGCATGCTGTCGCAGTTGAACACCTGATTGCCGGTGCCGCGCATCTCGACGTCGTAGAACTTCATCCCCGAGACGGGCGAATCGTTGGCTTCGGGCGAGCAGTAGTTACCGCCCCACGCATCGATCTGCTCGAACTGTGTGTCGGTCGAGCCGGCCGATCCGCCGGCGGTGGAGAAATACCATCGCACCTGACCACTCCAGACTTGCAGCTTGGAATAACGCGCATTCGAACCGCCCAGCAAGAGCGCCTCCGACGGGACCGCGCCGCTGCCCCCCGTGCCGTGGAAGCCGCCATCGATCGTGAGATTCTCGACGATCACGAAGTTCTTGCGCGCATCCAGCATGATGCTGGCGGATAGCTGACCCTGGTCACCCAGCGGCGCGGCAAGTGCCGCCTGCATCCGGTAGTTCGCGGGGGACTTTGCCGCAGCGCAGACGCCGCCGCCAAAGCAGTCGGAGTCGGCCAGGCAGTGCCGTCCTGCGTTCGATCCGCCGGAGCAGAAGCGGCGCGTATGGACATAGACCTTGGCGGCGCCCGACGTGTCATAGGTATACGAGCCAGGAACCGACGAAACGTTGAATACGTGCGTCATGTTGTCGCCGGAAGGGCAGACGTGGCGCTGCGCCTGTTCTGTTCCATACGACGGATCGACGCTGCTGGAGCCCAATCGGTCGTACCCTTCGATACCGTTGTTGGTCGGCAATCGGTCGCGGTCCCAGCCGGCGAAGTTCCAATCGCGGATCCCTTTCAGCATCACGCGGCAGGTGTTGCCGCTACCGCAATCGCCGTCGGCAGTGCACGACTTGTTGTTGTCGTTGGAACACCACTTGGCGCGCCACGCCTTGGCGGCATTGTCGGTTCCTGTGACCGCGGAGGGATCGTAGGACCAAACATCCGCGTAGGTACTGTCTTGGGTCCACGTCACCGATGTGGGCGCGTCGACCCAATCGCTGAACACGACATCGGAGGGTGCCGCGCCTTGTCCAGAGACCACCACGAAGTTGGCGACATCGAGTGTGTCGGAACCACCCGAGGTGCTGGTGGCGCCACGATACGGTTCGGCCAGCGTGATCGTCGAGCCACTCACCGAGGCGACACGCGACCACGAGAACCCGTAGCCGCTATCGCACTGCACGTAGTCGCCGGGATTGACCGTAGCCGGTATAGCGCTGCCGCAACCGATGCTCGTGGTTCCCTTGGTACAAGTGCAATTGGACAGAAGATTGTTGCTCTCCTGTGCGCCGGCATTGGTGAACACAGCGCCGCGCTGGCCGAGATAGGTTCCGGGTTGAATCAAACAGCGGTCCCCGGACTTGGCTACAGACAGGCACTTCTTCAATGTTCCCCAGGCTGCCGAGGCACTGTTTCCTGTCCCGGCATTGGCGTCGTTTCCATCGGTGCGGACGTAGTAGTCGGTGGCGAGCGCTGGGGTCGCAAGCGCTAACCCCGCTGCGAACAGCAGCGAAACGAAACGATGTGCCGTTGAGATCGCGCCGGTTTTCATCATCCACCTTTCGGGTCGCACTGCCTGAGGAGTGCACACAACGTAGCCCACAGTTTGCAACCGATATGCCACGCTCGTTCAGCGTCCAACTTCAAGACTACTCGAAGCTTAGGTCACATCCGCCCCGCGTGCTTCTGACGGCCCGTGCCCCCCGATTACGGAAGCGGAATGATGGGGGCCCTTGCGCCTGAGAGCCCGCGCCAACGACCTACCCCGCACTCGTCCCCGCGCGGTCGGCCGGCCGGTCCGAGCAAACGCGGATCTGGTTGAGCTAGTCTTCATCCGCCTAGCACATAGCCGAGGAGAGGGTGGATGAGTTCGGGGCGGGGTCGTGCATCCGTGCGGCGGTCTGCAGCGTCATGCTTGATGGCCGTGTCGCTGGTCGTCGTCGCGAGCGGCTGCGCCTCGATCAAACGTGTCGCGATCAACCGGCTGGGTGACGCACTCGTCGAGACCGGCACCACCTTCGCTTCCGACGACGATCCCGAACTGATCGCACAAGCCGTTCCGTTCAGCCTCAAGTTGATCGAGAGCTTGTTGGCGGAAAGTCCGCGGCACGAGGGGATGTTGGTCGCCGCGGCCCGCGGATTCACGCAATACGGCTATGCCTTCGTGCAGCAGGACGCCGACGAGATGGAAGCCCATGACTTCCGGCGGTCCGAGGCGATGCGCCAGAGAGCGCGCAGGCTGTATCTGCGCGCTCGCAACTACGGGATCCGGGCGTTGGAGCAACAGCATCGAGGATTCCAGGCGATGCTTGCCGCCAACCCGAGATCGGCGGCCTCGACGATCGGTCCCCGGGGACTCGAGGCGCTGTACTGGACCGGTGCCGCGTGGGGCGCGGCGATCGCCCTTTCCAAGGATGACCCCGAGACCGTTGCCGAAGTTCCACAAATGGAGGCGCTGATCGATCGTGCGTATGCGCTCGATCCAGACTGGAACCGTGGGGCGCTGCACAGCTTTCTGGTGACCTATGAAATGGCTCGGCAAGGCGCAACCGGTAAGCCGGCAGATCGCGCACGTCGTCATTTCGAACGTGCGATGGCGCTGGGGCAGGGGCAGGATCCTGCGCCCATGGTTGCGTTCGCCGAGGCTGTCGACGTTCAGGAGCAGAACCGGGCCGAGTTTCGCGAGTTGATCGAACGCGCGCTGGCGATCGACGCGGATGCCATCCCCGAGCAGCGACTGATGACCTTGGTGATGCAGCGTCGAGCGCGCTGGCTGTTGTCACGCATCGATGAGCTGTTCTTGCTGAACGAGACGGATGCGGCAGACCAGGCCGCTGCGGAGTGAGTCGAATGAACGGTCGGTTGGTATGGCGGGGCTTGCGGTGCGCGCTCGCGATCATGGTGCTGGCCGCGGTACCCGCCGCGGCCCAGACGACGGTCAAGCTTGGGACACTGCTGCCACGCGGGTCTTCGTACTACAAGCATCTGGTCGCGATGGGCGAGAAATGGCGCGACGCTCCGGGTGGAGGGGTCAGGTTGGTGGTCTACCCCGATGGAACGCAAGGGGGCGAAGCCGACATGGTGCGGCGAATGCGGCTCGGGCAACTGCAAGCGGGGTTGATCTCGGCTGTCGGCCTTTCAGAGATCGATCGCGGGGTCGGTGGGCTGCAGTTCATGCCGTTGTTGTATCGCTCCAACGAGGAGCTGGATTACGTCAGCGAGCGTTTGAGGTCGACACTGGAGCAGCGTCTGCGCGACAAGGGGTTCGAGGTCTTGTACTGGGCCGACGGCGGTTTCATTCGACTCTTCTCGAATCGATTGGTCACCGCACCGGCCGATATGGGCAAGATCAAGCTGTTCACCTGGGCCGGTGGCAGCGATACGACGCAGTTGTTGAAAGATGCCGGATTCAATCCGATTCCGCTGGAGACCAATGACATCGGGCCTGGTTTGCAGACCGGCCTGATCGACGCAGTCTGCCTGCCGCCGTTCTTTGCGTTGGCCGGGCAGGTCGATCTGCAAGCGCCCTACATGCTCGATATCGGATGGTCGCCGTTGGTGGGCGCGATGGTGGTGAGCAAGAAGACCTGGGACAAACTGCCGGCCGAAACGCAGCAGTCGTTGCGCGCCTCGGCAAGTGAAACCGGAAAGGCGATACAAGCCGATAGTCGGCGCGAGTCGGTGAGTTCGATCGAGGCGATGAAGAAACGTGGACTGAAGGTCACCGTGCCTCCGCCCGACGCGATGCGCTTGTGGGAGAACGTGGCCACCAACGCGACCCAGAAGGTGCGCGGCGTGTTGGTCCCTCCCGAGATCTTCGATCAGGTGTTGAAACTGGTTGCAGAGTTCCGCGCTCAGCAGGTTCCGGCCAAACGGTGAGTGCGGTTGAACTGAAAGCGGACGAGACTCCGAGCGAGGGTCGTTTTATCGGGTTCGAGCGCGGCGTGTTGGCCCTCGTGATGGCCGCCATGGTGCTGCTGCCGCTCTCGGAGGCGCTGTTTCGCCGCACCGGAATCAACGGACTTCCCGGAGCCGGATCGTTCCTGCAACACCTCACGCTGGTGCTCGGAATGCTGGGCGGTGCCTTCGCGGCGGGGCGCGCTCGGCTCTTGGCGCTGAGCCCTTTCACGCAGTGGCTCGGCGAACGTGCGGCGGCGCGGGCGCGCATCGTCGCCGGCGGCGTCGCCGGTGCGATTGCGCTCTGGCTCGCCTACGGTGCATGGCTTTTGGTTCAGAGCGAGCGCGAGGCCGGCACCCTCTTGGCGCTCGGTGTTCGAGTCTGGATGTTGCAGGCGGTGTTGCCGCTGGGGTTCTTGCTGATCGCGTGGCGGCTCTTGCGCAACGCCTCCTCCGGCTGGCGCGGTCGCGCGTTCGCGCTCGCGCTGGCGCTCGCCGGTTTGGCCATCGGTCTGTGGCCGCCGTTGCCGGCGGCGCAGTTGGTCTGGCCGGCGTTGATCGCACTCTTGATCGCGACGCTTTTGGGTGCGCCGGTCTTTGCAACACTCGGCGGCGCCGCGTTGATCTTGTTTTGGGGTGACGATCAGCCGATCGCCTCGATCGCGCTCTCGCACTACTCGCTCTCGACCAACGCAACGCTACCCGCTCTGCCATTGTTCACACTCGCGGGGTACTGGTTGGCTGAAGGGGGCGCGTCGCGCCGACTCGTGCGCGTGTTTCAGGCCTGGTTCGGGCCGATGCGCGGCGGGCCAGCGATTGTGACGGCATTGGCGTGCGCCTTCTTCACGTCGTTCACCGGCGCATCCGGCGTCACGATCCTGGCGTTGGGCGGACTGTTGATGCCGGTGTTGATCGGCGCGCGCTATCCGGAGCGATCCGCGCTCGGATTGCTCACGAGTGCAGGGTCGTTGGGGCTTTTGTTTCCACCCTGCCTGCCGGTGATCCTGTACAGCGTC
>CAZAHQ010000082.1:0-10737 GCA_964484415.1 uncultured Acidobacteriota bacterium
TGCTGAGTGCGCCGGTTAGCAGTCGAACCTCGATGCGTCGCGCGGCGGGGGACAGCACCTCGCCGTCGGCGTGCACCGGAACACCCCGCCTGGCCTCCACCACCACGGTTTCGCAGCGGCCCAGAGTGATCCGCGCATGATTGCGGTGGCGGCCCAACAGCGCCAACGGCAACAGACCCAACAACTCGAGCCGTCTTGCACCGACCCCTGCGCAGAAATCCAAACGACCATCGGTCGGATCGGCGTCCGGAGTCAGCCGAAACCCGCCTCCGGTGGTGGAACCGTTTCCCAAAGAAAGAAGCGTGAACGAGGCGGTCTGATCAACCCCATCGATCGTCGCCAGCAACGGCCACGGTCCAGGCTCGGCCGCCAGCGTGGCCAGCGCGGCGACAAGGTAGGCCGGGAATCCGGAGAGCGGCACGCGCCTCGCGCGGACGGCAACCGCCGCATCGAATCCGATGCCGAGCGCGTTTGCGAATACAGTCTGCGCACCATCGACGTTGGCCAACCCGGCATCGAGCCGCCGGAAGGTCTGGCCCCCCAACGCGAGTCGCAACGCCGAGTCGAATCCGCGAGGGATACCGAGGCTCCGAGCCAGATCGTTCCCTCGACCGGCCGGCACGAGTGCAAGCCGAGCCTCGGGCGGGACTTCAGCCGCCGCCAACACAAAGCCCGAGACCGCCGATTGCAGGGTTCCGTCGCCGCCGACGACGACCACGCGACGCCCCTCGAGCGCGGCGCGGCGAACGGTCTGCCGTCCCTGTTCGAGCGTCAGCGTCTGGACCAACTCCAATCGGCCGGCGGCCGCCGCTTCGGCCAGCGAGCGGGCGATGCGGGCCCGACGCCAGCGCGGACCAGCGTGAGGATTGGCGATCACCAGCGGCAGTGACATGGGATGAGTCTACACATTGCGGCGCAAAGTTCTTGATGATGCTTAGTTTCGACAGTATCTTTCCAGTCGATGCCGAAGTTCGAGGATCATCGAGTGGACCAACCCACCCCCACACTGCTTTCCAGTCATGCCCTGGAGAATCTGCGCTACATCCGTCGCACGATGGAAAATGCCGGCTCGTTCACCGCGGTTCCGGGCTGGGGTGGCGCCGCCATCGGCGCGACTGCGCTGTTCGCAGCATTGGCGGCATCGCGTTGCGAGGACGTTTGGAGTTGGTTGCTGAGTTGGGCGCTCGAAGTGCTGCTGGCGATCGTGATTCTGGTGATCGCGATGGCGTACAAGGCGCGCGCCGCCGGGTTGCCACTCTTCAGCGGCCCGGGTCGACGATTCCTCATGAGCTTGACGCCGCCGTTGGTGGCCGGTGCGCTGCTCACGATCGTGCTACTGCGCGCGGGGCTGTTCGGTCCAATTCCTGGCGTTTGGCTGTTGCTGTACGGGGCCGCCGTCATTACCGGCGGAATGCACTCGGTTGCGTCCGTTCCGGTGATGGGGGCGTTGTTCATGCTGCTGGGTGCCGCAGCGTTGTGGTGTCCTTCCTCCTGGGGTGATGCCTTCATGGCGCTGGGTTTCGGCGGATTGCACATCGCGTTCGGCTTGTACATCGCAAGGAGGCACGGTGGCTAAGAGCCAGGTAACGGCACGCGAGCGGAGCACGAAGGGCAAACGCGTCACGCCGATCGCTGCAGCCGCGGAAGCGTCCAACCTCGACCGATTGATCCACGAGCGAATCCGATTGGGTATCGTCAGCGCTCTGGCCGCCAACGACGCGTTGGCCTTCGGCGAACTCAAACAGATTCTCGGAACCACCGACGGCAACCTCAGCGTGCATGCTCGCAAGCTGGAAGAGGCCGGTTACGTGGCTTGCATCAAGCGCTTCGAAGGGCGGGTTCCGCGCACCGAGTTCAAGCTGACGGCGCTCGGACACAAAGCCCTCGCGAAGTACCTCGACCACATGGGAGCGCTGATCGACGCCATGAAGCGCGTCTGAGTCGGCACGGCGTACGTTCACGGTTTTTTTTGAAGCTGTGCTTTGTATTTCAAAGTACTTAGCAGCTAGGAGAATTTGCCATGTCACAGACGAAGATCCCCGCTCATACCGCGATCATCATGGATGGCAACGGACGATGGGCCACGCGGCGCGGCTGGCCACGGCTGGCAGGTCATCGTGCCGGCATCGATGCCCTTCGTCGCGTGGTCGAAGCGGCACCCGGGCTGGGAATCGAAACGTTGTCTCTGTACGCGTTCTCGGCCGACAACTGGGGGCGACCGCAAGCCGAGGTCGATGGCCTGATGCGGCTGTTTCATCTGTATCTGTCGAACGAAACCGAACGCTGCATTGCGGACGGCGTGCGCCTGTCGGTGATCGGACGTCGCGATCGATTGGGTCCGCTGCTGCGCGCCGCGATCACCGCCAGCGAAATGGCCACCGCGTCAGGCAAGCGAATCCACGTGCGCTTGGCGATCGACTACTCGGCCCGCGACGCCCTGCTGGCCGCCGCCGCGAGCCTGGCGTCTCGAGCCTGCGTTTCGCGCGAAGCGTTCGCTGCAGCACTGGGGACCGCCGTCGGCTCGCCTGATCCAACTCCCGATGTCGACCTGATGATCCGCAGCGGCGGCGAGCAACGCCTGTCCGACTTCTTGTTGTGGGAGTCGGCGTATGCAGAACTGTTATTCACCGAAACGCTCTGGCCCGATTTCGATGCGGCAAGCTTCGCCGCAGCGGTCGAACAGTTCTCAGGGCGCGAACGACGCTTCGGAAAACTGAAGGACGCCGGTTAGTGGGTGCTAGCGTTTGGTCTGTTCGGCGGCTGCCGGGGCGCGTATATAGTGCGGCGTCGTTTTCTGGAGGTCGCCCGCCGATGAACTCCCGCGCTCGTTCGTTACTGTTTCCAACCTGCCTCCTGCTCGCCGTCACGACTGCCGGCGCCGATACACCAGCGCCGCTCCCTCCGATTCCGACACAGGCGCAGCGCGATGCACTACGCAAGGGAGGGTCCAACGCTCCGTTGCTCCCCGGACCGCAATCCCCCGGACAGCTCGCTGCCGATGCCAACCAAGATCTCTTCGACGTGACGCGCTACTTCCTCGACCTGGAGTTCATTCCATCCAGTCGGACGGTCACCGGTTCGGTCACGATCAGCGCCACATCGTTGGGCGCTGGGCTGACACACGTGGTTTTGGATCTGTTCGACAACCTCACCGTTTCGCAGGTCGTCCGAGGAACACAACCACTCTCTTTTTCGCGAGGCAGCAACTTGTTGGACGTTACGCTCGACCGCAGCTTTGGCGCCGGTGAGCCGTTCGAAATCAAGGTCACCTACTCGGGCGTGCCGGAATCGACCGGCTTCGGCTCGTTCGGCTGGAACAAGTACATCTATCCTCCCAGCCAAAAAAACATGGCCTGGTCGCTGTCCGAGCCTGATGGCGCACGCACGTGGTGGCCCAGCAAGGATCGCCCCGACGACAAGGCGATGGTGGAAGAATGGTGGACCGTTCCGTCGACCTGGATCGCAACCGGCAACGGCAAGCTGATCGGTACCGAGAATCTGGCCAACAGCCGTAAGCGCTACAAATGGAAACCAACCCACCCGCTGACCTCTTACTTGGTGAGCGTGGCCGCAACCAACTACGTCAAGGTCACCGACACGTACACGCCGCTCGCCGGCGGCTCGATGCCGGTTGAACACTACGTCTACAGCGAGTTGCGAACCGAAGCGCAAGAGAGTTTCAAGCCGACCCCGCAGATGATCGGTTTCTACGCGCAGAAGTTCGGTGAGTACCCGTTCGTAGAGGATAAGTACGGTCACTCCACCTTCCCGTTCAGCGGCGCGATGGAACACAGCACCAACACCAGCTACGGGTACCTCTTGGTCGATGGCGGCCACGGCAACGACTACGTGATTGCTCACGAGCTCTCGCATCAGTGGTGGGGAGATTCCGTCAGTCCACAGACGTGGCGCGACGTCTGGCTGAACGAGGGATTCGCCAGCTACTCCGAGAGTCTGTGGGCAGAGCAGATCGGAGGTTTCTCCAACTACAAGTCGTACATGAACTCTTTCTATCGCTCGAGCTTCGACGGGCCGGTCTACAACCCGCTCGACCTGTTCGGCACGACCGTTTACGACAAGGGCGCATGGGTCAACCACATGTCCCGCTGGGTACTTGGCGACACCGCGTTCTTTTTGGCCTGGCGCGACTGGTACGCGGCACACAAGGACGGCGTCGGCAACACAGCGCAATATCAAGCAACGCTCGAAGCGCGGCACGGCGCCTCGCTGCAGTGGTTCTTCGATCAGTGGGTCTACGGTGTCAATAGCCCTAACTACGAGTACGGCTTTGCGGTCGCCAACCGCGGCGCGGGGGCGTTCCGAACCACGCTCCGCGTGCGACAGATACAGACCAATGCGGGACTGTTTCGCATGCCGTTGCAGGTTACTTTGGTCCTTCCCTCAGGCAACCAGCGACGAACCGTCGACAACAACCAGCCCGATCAGGACTTCACGTTCGACACGGCTCAAGCGCCGACCGACGTACTGTTCGATGAGGACAATTGGGTACTCAAGGTGTCGGCCGGCAGGTTCGTACTCGACGATGCCGATGCCGACGGTGTGCCCGATCGCAACGACAACTGCGTGACCGTGGCCAACGGCGCGCAAGGCGATGCCGACCTGGATACTCTCGGCGACGCGTGCGACCCGGACGATGACAACGACTCGCTCGCCGACACACTCGATTGTGCACCGTTGGATCCGTCGCAGGGTCGACCCGGTGAGGTGGCGGCGCTGGACCTGCAAGACCACGTGACATTGCTATGGACCAGTCTGACGCTTGCGGATGGCTACGACCTGTCGCGAGGCGCGCTGTCTCCGCTCGCGTCGACGCAGGACTACGGCGCTTGTCTTGCGACCGGCCTGACGCAGACCGTCTTCAGCGACCTCTCGATACCGGCGGCGGGAGACGGCTACCTGTACTTGGTGCGAGCGCGCGACGCCGGGTGTGGCGGCCCCGGGACCTTCGGCGCCAGAAGCGATGGTTCGGAGCGGCCCGCGCTCTGCCCTTAGCGGGTGCCGCGAGAGGCGCGGAGGCTCGGTACCGCACCCTCACCGAGGAGCAGTTCAACTGTCGTGGAGTTCGAGGAGCCGCTGCTCCGAGGCGCCGATTGACAGAGGTTTGCTCAGCGAGTCGAGCCATGGGCCTAGGCTGATCACGGAGGTCCCATGCAAACCTTTCGAGTCGTCCACGCGGGCCTTTTGCTTCTCGTGATGGGAGTCATCGACGCGACGTTCGCGCAGGATGCACGATTGATCGAACGCGGCCGCGTCTTGTACCGCGCCCACTGCGCTGTCTGTCATGGCGACGGTGGCAAGGGTGACGGACCACAGTCTAAGGATCTAACCACGATCGTTCCTGATCTGACCACGTTGAGCGCACGTCACGAGCAACGCTTCCCACGCGACACCGTCTATCAGGCGATCGACGGCAGGCGCTTGCCGGCAGAGCACAGTGCGCGCGAGATGCCGGTCTGGGGTTTGTCGCTGCGCGAGATCGGCAGCGATGCCGATCAGGAAGACATGGTACGGGGGCGGATCTTGCAGTTGATGCTCTACCTCGAGTCGATTCAGTCGTTGCCGCCAAATCCACAGCCAGGAGCCAAGCCATGAGAGACACAGAGCGTGGTCATCGCCTGAGCCGTGGTTGGTTGCTGCTTGTTGCCACGCCACTTGCACTGCTGATCGCCGGTGGCGTGACCTGGACGCTGGACGAATCTTCGGTCCTCTCCGTGAAGATGCAGGCACTGACACAGGTGCTCGAACGGCTGCTGCCGGTGCTGGTAAGAACGGACGTGCCGACCGCCGCCGATGTCGCCACGCTGTGCACCGCCAGTGAGCAGTTCGCTGCACTGGCGCACACGATCGCGCCGACAGACGCGACGCGACCCGCGACCGGGGTCGATCCGACCCTCGCGATATTCAGCGCCTCGTTGGTCAATCAGGCCCAGCAAGCCGTGGCCGCCGCACAAGCCGAGCAATACGAGACCGCGCGCGCGATCCTGCGCAGCACCATCGAGCAGTGCGTGGCGTGCCACACGCGCAGTAAAGACGGACCGAGTCACCCAGCCTTCACGCCGTCTCCGCCGCCCCCGAGCCTTGGCCTGCCGGAGCGTGCCGACTACTTCGCCGCAACCCGGCAGTTCGACCGTGCCCTCGAGACCTATCTCAGTTTGGTGCGTGATCCCGATCTGGCCGCACACCGAGTGCTGAGTTGGCAACGTGCGGTGCGGCGCGGGCTCGATGTTGCGGTTCGGGTCCAGAGCGATCCGCGGCGTGCTGCTGAGTTGCTCGATGCGGCGTTGGCGATACCGGGAGCGCCGCCCTTTCTGGTCGAGCGGTTCAAGACCTGGCAAAAGACAATCACCGCCTGGAGTGCCGAACGGCGTGACACGCCGCGTGACGCCGCCCGCTGGTTGGCAGCCGCGCGCAAGCAGTTGGACGCCGCGCTCGCACAACAACAATTCCCAATGGATCACGATGCAGACGTGTTGTTCCTGCGCGCGAGCGCGAGTGCTCACAGCGCGCTGGCCGCGGGCGCAACAGCGACCGCTGCGGCCGAAGCACTGCGGATCGGAGGTATGGCCCACGAACTGCTCGCCGACCCCGGCCAAGCGTTCCTCCCGGAGCAGTACTACGAAGCCTGCATTCGCCAGGCGCCACATACCGGCGAGGCACGTCAGTGCCTGAAGCGCTACGAGAGTCGCGTCTACTTCCTGCACTCCGGTTCCGGTGGAGCGTCATTGCAGGAAGGAACCGAACAAGCACTCGCGACGCTGCGGGACTTGGCGCGTTAGATCGTCACGGGCAGCACGAGTCGGGTCGCGAATGGCAAACGGCGTACAGACTCGCGGCCAGGCCCGAGCGTCACCGTCCCTGGTGATGCCGGACGTTGCGGCCTTCGACGAGGTAGATCGAGTGCTCTGCTATCGCTACCGCGCCATCGCCAATCTGTTCCAAGTACTTGGCGATCATCACGTGCCGGAGCGAGGCGCGGATCGCGCGCGGATCTTCGATCATGAACGACAGCGAGGCGCGGAACAGCGACTCCAACGTGGCATCGATGATGTCCTCCTCGCCGATCACCGCCCGCGCCAACGCGACATCGCGAGTGATCAGACCGTGCAACGCGTCTTGCACCATCGCGCGCACCTTGGTGGCCATCGTAAACAGGCCCGCGGGCGGCGCTTGCGAGGCCTCGCCGGCTAGTTCCGCCGCACGCAGGGCGATGCTGGAGGCAAGATCACCCATCCGCTCCAACTCCGGCGATAGTTTTGCGGCGGCGAGCGCCAACCTCAGATCGCCCGCCACCACCTGGTGCAGCAGGATCAGATCGAGGGAACGATCGTCGATTTCGTTCTCGAGCGCATCGATGCGCGCATCGCGACGCACCACGTCCTGAGCCAAGTGCGCATCGCGCGTGCGCAGCGCCGTGACGGCGTCGTCGAAGCAACCCAAAACGAGCCGTCCCATCTCGCTCAACCGCTGCGACAGGTTCTCTTCCAACTCCTCGAAGTGCCGCAGTGTGCGTTCCATGCGTCGTGGACTCTACCCCCAACCGCCTACCCGAAGCGACCGGTGACGTAGTCCTCGGTTTGCCTGCGGCCCGGCTTCAGGAACAGCGTCTTGGTGGGGCCGTATTCGACCAGCCGGCCCAGGTACATCAACGCGGTGTAGTCGGAGACGCGAGCGGCCTGCTGCATGTTGTGGGTCACGATCAAGACCGTGTACTCACCTCGCAGCGAGAAGATCAACTCCTCGACCTTCGCGGTGGCGATCGGATCCAAGGCAGAGCACGGCTCGTCCATCAACAGAACTTCAGGGTCGGCGGCGATGGCGCGGGCGATGCACAGTCGCTGCTGTTGGCCGCCCGACAGCTCCAGTGCGCTGGCGTGAAGCCGATCCTTGGCCTCTTCCCACAACGCAGCCCCCTTGAGCGATCGCTCGACCGTCTCGTCCAACAGGCTGCGCTTGTTGATGCCATCGATGCGGAGCGAGTAGATCACGTTCTCGTAGATCGACATCGGAAACGGGTTGGACTTTTGGAACACCATCCCCATTCGCTTGCGCAGGTCGATGACATCGACCCGTGGGCCATAGACCGAATCGCCGTTGACGCGCATCTCGCCTTCGATCCGCACGCCATCGACCAAGTCATTCATGCGATTGACCGATCGGATCAGCGTCGACTTGCCGCAGCCCGACGGTCCGATCAAGGCGGTCACCTTTCCCCGCGCCACCGGCATGGAGACCGAGTGCAGCGCCTGGTTCGCGCCGTAGAACAGGCTGAACCGCTCGATCTCGAGTACAGGGTCTTCGGCGTAGACCTCGGGATGAATCAGCGGCAAGTCGGCCTGTGCTGCCGACATGGCCGCATCGTCGGTACTCACCGGCCTGATCTGCGCGTCACTCACAAGGGCCCTCGTCGACATTCGTCGCTTCTCTAAAAGCTCGCCGACTTGTAGCGGCGGCGGAGTCGGTTGCGCAACTGGATCGCCGCCATATTGAGCAAGGCGATCACGGTGATCAATAGCAGCGTGGTGGTAAACACCATCGGCTTGGCGGCTTCTGAATTACGCGACTGGAAGCCGACATCGAAGATGTGAAAGCCGAGGTGCATGAAACTGCGCTCGAAGTGCAGGAACGGGAACGTCCCGTCAACCGGCAACTCCGGGGCCAACTTGACGACACCGGTGATCATCAGCGGCGCAACCTCCCCCGCGCCGCGGGCCATCGCAAGTATCAAACCGGTCATGATCCCTGGCATCGCTCGCGGGATGACGATGCGCCAAATGGTCTGCCACTTGCTGGCGCCGCAGGCGAAAGAACCTTCGCGCAAACTGCGCGGCACCGCCGCCAGCGCTTGTTCTGTGGCCACGATCACAACCGGGACGGTCAGCAACGCCAGCGTCAGCGAGGCCCACATGATGCCGCCCGTACCGAACGTCGGTGATGGGAGCTTCTCGGCATAGAACAGCTCGTCGATTTTGCCCCCGAGGACGTAGCAAAAAAAACCGAGGCCGAAGACACCGAAGACAATCGACGGTACACCTGCCAGGTTGTTGACCGCGATCCGCACCGCGGACACGAGCGTCCCCTGCTTGGCATATTCGCGCAGGTAAAGCGCCGTGAGCACACCGAGCGGTCCGACCGCGATCGACATCAACAGCGTCATCAGCAGCGTGCCGAAGATTGCCGGCAGCACGCCCCCTTCGGTGTTGGCTTCGCGCGGTTCGTCGGTCAGAAACTCTTTCCAGCGCGAAAGGTAAACACCGAGCTTCTGCATCGGTCCGAGTTGGTTGGCAGCAACGGCACGCACGACCTGAGCCACCATCAGTGGCGACTCGCCACGACTCGGGCTCTCGGGCACCACCTTGCCGCCGGCCTCCCGCAGCACGAGTCGATAGCGCTCTTCGTCGGCTCTGAGGTCATCGATCATGGTGCGCAAACGATCGAACTCCGGTTGCACGCGAGTTTCCGTGCGCGCTGCCTCTTCAACCGCCTGGCGGTGCTCGGCGGAACCTTCTCCGTGCTGCAGCTCCATACGCCGGACCTGGAGCCGCGCGGCCTCCAGCTCACGGTTGACGTTGCCGATCTCGTACTTCTCGAAGCGGCGAACCTGCTCGAAGTTCTTCTGCTGTCGTTCGAGAACGGAGGGCCAGAGCGATCGAATCGCGTCGGGGCCGGTCACCGCAGTGCCGTCGCCTTGTGTCAACTGTTCAGGGAAACCGAAAGCCGGACCCCACTCGCGACGCTCCAGCAGCCATGCATCGCGCGGTGTTCGCTCCGACGCGACCAGGTAGTCGGGTACCCACTTGAAATCGTCGCCGTAGAGGTCGTAGTTGCCGGTACGAATCAAGCGACGTCGGCTTTGGCCTCCGTTGTCGGCGATGGTTTTTTGCATCGCTTCGGGCAACTCGGAGAGTTGCTCGGCGGCTACCGAGAAACTCTCGGAGCGGGTGACCTCACCCAGGACTTTTTCGCCCGAGTTCAACGTCAACTCGATGATCGGCTTGGGCCAGAACGTGGTCGCGCCTCGTACGGCAACCATCGACAACAGCCCGACGATCATCAGCACGGCCGCGCCCAACCCCGCTCCGGTCAACCAGACATACGGTTCGCCACGCGCCGCAAGCGACGTGTGCCGGGCGGTCGAGCCTTTGCGTCGCGATGAGGACTGAGAGTGCTCGCCAACAACTCCACGCTCGGACGGAGCGTCGTGCGCCGGCTGACTCCCTGCGGCCTTGGCGTTGCTGCTCACAGTGCCGCCGTCCGCTTGCGGAATCGCAGGCGAATCGCCTCGGCAACCGTGTTGATCAAGAAGGTCATCAACAACAATGTCAACGCTGCCAGGAACAACATGCGGTACAACGTCCCGCCTTTGACCGCCTCCGGGAGTTCCACCGCGATGTTGGCCGAGAGCGTGCGCAGCCCGTCGAAAAGATTGAGGCTCATCAGCGGCGTGTTACCGGCGGCCATCAAGACGATCATCGTCTCGCCGACCGCACGACCGAGCCCCACCATCAGCGCCGAGAAGATCCCTGGCACTGCCACCGGCAGCACCACGCGAATCGCGGTCTGCCAACGGGTAGCACCACAACCGAGCGAGGCCGACCGCAGTGATGTCGGTACCGCCGTCAGTGCATCCTCGGAAATGGTGTAGATGATCGGAATCACGGCGAACCCCATCGTGAACCCGACGATCAGTGCGTTGCGCTGAACGTAGGTCCCGACCAA
>CAZAHQ010000083.1:0-10693 GCA_964484415.1 uncultured Acidobacteriota bacterium
TCTGTCACCGTGGCCGCTGGCACGTTCGATACGTGGCGGGTTGAGGTGACATCCGTGTCGAACGAAGCCGACAAGCTCACGCTCTGGGTGGACCGCGACACGCGCAAAGTGGTCAAGGCGGTTGCCGTGGTACCGCAGATGAACGGCGCCACGATTACCACGGAGCTATTGCCCTGAGGGCGGACTAATAAGAAGGGATACGGAGAGACTCGAGCGACGTTCGGCTACGGCGCCTTCACCTCTGCCGCGCGCCGTTGCTCGAGCAGCAGATTCGCTGTCGCCTCGGCAGAGCCATCGCCGGTCTGCGCAACTGCCGATTTCCAGCGCACGACTTTCAGCACTCGATGAGAGGCGCCTGCTATGCAAACTGACGAATCGCTGGAGCGATGGCACGACGCATGGCAACGCAACAACGAGTGCCGGAGACATCTCCGAGCACCAACGACCGCTACTACACCTGGGCCGAGCTTATGCGCCGCGTGTTCGCGATCGACGTGCTGCAGTGCCCGCACTGCCAAGCACCGATGCGGATCCTGACGCAGATCCATCCTCTCGAGACCACGCGCAAGATAATGGAGTGTCTGGGTTGGTCGACGAGGCCACCGCCTATAAGGGCGCCTCGATCTGATTTGCAGGCTTCGCTGCCGATCGATTTTGAATCCCGTCTCACTCGCGGACCCAAACCTTCGCGTTTCAAACGCGACACGAAAGCTATGAACGTAGTTACCAGGTTGCTCGTCGCTTGCCGCCACAGTTGATGCGGGCTGCTCCCTTCGGCGCTCTCACAGCGTTGCCTCAGGATTGTCGCTAGATGAGATAAGCCCGCGGCGAGACTCCCAAGGAAACCTCGCACCGCTGGACTACTACAGAAGTAGAGCGACCCTGACTACTCGAGAACGCGGGCTGGACTGATCAGGTTCATGCGTTGACGAAAGCAACCGATTCCTCCGAATGATCAAGCGAGAGATCAAGGGACACCACGGTGGATGGCAGCGGAGTGCGTTACGCAAGCCATCGGGGACAGGCCACCGAAGGAGGCAACGATGAAGATCAAGTCGATGCAACTGCTGCTGCTCACAGGAATTGCATTCGCGATGCTTACACGCAGCCAGGCGCAGAACTGCACGTGTGCACCGAACTGCAACCCCAACACCACGATCGCAACGCTTGGGACGTCCACGCCATCCATCGCCGTCGAGACGGCATGCTCACCGCTCGTGAGCGGCCAGAAGTGCTACAACGTCGCGATATCGAACTGCCCATCGGCTCCCAACATTTCGGCGCAGGTGCGAGTCGGGAACAAGGCCGCAGGGACGACTGCGAAGGGAACCGTCGCGCTGTTCTCGGGGCTTGAAGGGACAACCTACTGGGACGCGCAAGGGGCCTCAGCCACTGCGGCGATCACCTCGATTCGTAACGCCGGATATCGCACTGTGCAGGTGGCGTGGACCACGAACTGGCTCGACTCCATGCCGACTGGGGCAGGGCTCGAGGCGTTGGGGTGTCGTCCCGCAACCATCCTCAAGTGGGTCTACGACAACTTCTTCATCCGCCAGACTGGGACCGCCTTCTGCGGTGTTGGGGCCTCGGCCGGATCAGATCAGCTTGCGTACTCGCTCTCGCAGTACGGCGAGTTCAACTACCCGCAAGCTCCCTCGGTCACGATGCTCGACGCAGTGGTGTTCGGGAGCGGGCCTGTCTTCTCGAACATCGACACGGCGTGCTCGCAGGCTGTGCCTCCGGATGCGAACTCATCGTACGGCGTGACTGCGATCGGGAAGACCGAGATCGATGCAGCGTTCGGGACTTCTCCCTTGAACCTGACCCCCTGCTCGAATTACAACAGCGCATATCAATCGGCGTTCCTCGCATCGAGCCATGACACCAACCACGGGACCTTCGCCTTTCCCAAGACGCAGACGACATTCTTGGTGGGCAGCCTCGATACGCCTCAACCTCCCGGGACCGCATGCTCCGCCGGCAACTGCGGAAACGCACCCAACCAAGCGCGAGTGTTCTTCAACCGGCTGATGTTTGGAGGGCAGACCTTGGCCAGCTACAAGTTGGTGACCGGTGCCAACCACACGCTGCAGGACACGACGGCCGGTGCTAACGAGATCGTGAACGCAGTTCTGACTGGGTGTGTGCAGCACTAGCGTTGAGCTCGTCTTGGAGCCGGATCGATCCGATCCGGCTCCAATGCGTTGACTGCTCGACCGATGAACTTCGAGGTGTGTAGAGAGTCCGATTGACGTGACGAGTCTGCGGATGTGTGTGCTGCGCGACCGCGCAGCGAGTCAAGTACAGCGACGCAGATCAACCACGGTGTTGTCGCCGTGACCTGCACCACGTCAACGATCAGCTTCGATGCATTCAGAGATTCGCGATACTCGCTCCGATTCATGAAACGCAGCTTGAATCGCTTACCCGCCCACAACGTCACTAGTTCTAGGGATTGGTCGCCCGGCGGCCCGCCTCCACACTCCGCGCGAACTGAAGTCTCGACCTGTAGGCCCCCAGTGGCAGTCCCGAACAGCAGGTCCGAGCTGGAGGCAACGATGATCCGACGTCGCACTGCGATTCTCTCGTGGAGTTCACTTATCAGCGCGGCCGCGCTCGCGACACTGCCGACCTCGTCCGTCGCGGCCCTGATCGACAATCTGGCCGAGCCGGTTCGCGCCATCACGCCGATCACCACGGGCGCAGTAGATCTGTGGGCCGCGCAATCTTTCCGGACCGATGCGAATCCGTATGAGCTCGTGTCGATCGTCACAAGGATGGGCGATCTGACCGGCGGAGTGGTGACTGCTGAACTACGGATTGGGGACGATCCGACGGCTCCCCTGGTTACCACGCTCACGGTCGGGCCGGTGCCGAGTGTCGGCGTGGGTGAAGTAACGTTGACGCCGGACACACCGACCCTGCTCGACGGACTGACACGGTACTTTCTCGTGGTCTACGGACCGGAGGGAACGGCGTTCGGCTGGGAGTACGCATGGGGTAACAACTACATCGGAACCGGGTCCTTCGACACCTACTGGTACACGTACGATCGCGGTGTGACGTGGGCGGAGACCGGTTTGGAGAACCCGTACTTCTTGCGGGAGAACGTCGAAGCCCCTTGCCCGGAAGACCTGCAGACCGATTCTTCCTGCGTGTTCGTTACCGGCACCGTCGGCGATCCGCGGATCGACGTGCGGCGCGGCGCGTGCGACACGGCGCAGAGCGGCGCGCCGATCGACATCATCACGGGCGACCTGCGCGGGCTGACCGAGGCCGGTGGTGTTGTCCTGCTTCCCGCCAGCACCTGCGTCGCCAACGACGCGCCGCTCGATCGCGTCACGGTGACCAACTTCTTGTCGGAAGGATGCCACCCCGCGGTTTTCATCCTCGCGCGGCGCGGGCTGTCTGAGCAATCCGACTGGGGCACTGCATCGTCGGGAGCGTTCCGGTTGAGTGGTGACGGGGCTTGTCCCTGATCGCCGCGGCGTGACGTCGCGTGTGGCCCCCGCAATCGCCGAGAGACTCGCGTTGCGCTGCTACACGAAGGACGAAAGACATCCTTTGGACACAGTGACGGATGCTGGTACATGCACGGATAGAGAGGGACGCAAAAACACCGGGTCTATCCCCGGTGCCGCAGCGGGGCGCGCACGTAGATCCGGGATCCGGCCCGAGGGGCCGCAACGATCTCGCACCATCCTCCGAGCCGCGCGGCGCGCTTGCGGATCGACGTTAGGCCCGTGCCCTCAACGCGCGCGTTGGCGTCGAACCCCCTGCCGTCATCCTCCACCGTCAGGACGATGTCACCGCCTTGCAGTGTCAACTCGACGGTGACGCTCCGGCAGCCGCTGTGCTTGACGGCGTTGTGGATCGACTCCTGAAAAATCAGCAACAACTCGCGCCGCGTGTCGCCTTCCAGTGCGCGATCGTGTTCCTCGTCAATGGAACGCAACTGGAATGCGATGCCGCTGGCGCGTAGGAGCGGCGTCGCGAACTGACGCATGCGTTGGGTCAGGCTGAACACGCGATCGCGTTCTGGGTTGATCGCCCACACCAGGTCGCTCATGCGGTCCACCATCCGGCGCGCGATGTCGGCCACGTGACCTGGCGTCGTTTCAACTGCAGTGTCCGTGTGCGCAGAGCCGCGCCGCTCACGCGCCCACGCTTCGCTGAGCACCGCAATGCGTGACAGCCCCGAACCGATCTCGTCGTGAAGGTCGGTGGCGATCGTCGTGCGCGTGCGCTCGATCGCGATCGCGCGCTGCGCGCGTTGCCGTTGCCAAGCCAGCGCGCCGAGCGCGATCGCGCCCAGGACTGCCGCCGCGAACCACGGCCGTTCATAAAACGGCGCACGTACTTCGAACCCGATGCGTGCCTCATGCTCGCCGACTCTGCCGGACTGATCCTCGGAGCGGATGCGCAGCGTGTAGCGACCGGCCGACAATCCGGCGATGCGCAACTGCCGTTGCGCGGTTGGCGGTGACCAGTCGCGTTCCACGTCTTCGAGCAGCGTGCGGTACGCGACACGGCGATCGGCCTCCATCACGACCGAGCGCACGGAGATCTCGAGCGCACGCTCATCCGGCTGCAGAATCAATCCCGTCACGGCCGCCTGACCGTTGAGCGTGAGCGGAATCTCACGCAGCGGTGTCGCCAAGCGCACGAGCAACGGATCGGGGACTGGAGTCCGTGCGCGGTCGAGCTTGGGCAGGATCGCCACGCCGCGTGCCGTGCCGGCCCACATGCGACCTTCTGCATCTTGTTCCAGCGCATTGATGAAGAGACTCGGCAGCCCTGAGCCCGCCCCATAGTGCTCGACGAGATGCGCGTCGCGATCGAAAACCAGGACTCCGACGTCACTGCCCGCATAGATCTCGCCGCCTGCGCCGACGCACACGGCACCCACGCGCCGGGGCATCGCGCCCAGTGCGGGCCAAACCCGAGTGAACGTAGGTTTGGCCGCGCGAGGCTCTGGCGTTCGATAAACGCCGCGACTGGTGCCGACCCACAGTGCGCCGTCGGCGGCGAATGCCAGATCTTCGGCGGCGGTGGGGTCTTTCGGATCGCCAATCGGTAGGTACTCCCAGCGGTCCCCCGCTTTCGGACGACCCACCCCGTAGTTGAATGCAATCCAGACAAGACCTCGATCATCTTCGGCGAAGGCGTGCGCGGCCTCGACCCAGCTTGGGTCAGGAACCTCGAGCGTGAGGCGAGTCAGTTTGTTGGCGAACCGATCGAAGCGATAGCAGTGCCCTCCACGGGTCAACCAGAACAGTCCCTCTCGATCGGCCCAGAGCCGCCAGACTTCTACTATCGATGGACTCTGCGCAGGGCTTTCAAAGAACTCGGAGTGACGCGGCAGTCCACCCTTAGCGAGTGTTCGTGCTGAGTACCCGCGCAGCCCATCGAAGGTGGCAAACCAGATCGTCCCGGCAACATCTTGCGCGACGATCTGGTTGTATCCCCACCCGATGCGCGGTTGGCCGGGTTCACGCGGATAGACAGACTCGGTCCACGCCTTGCCGTTCCACCATTGCGCCATGCGCGGATCGGGCGCGGAGTCGAGACGGTTGCCAACGACGAGCATCGTCCCGTCGCGGAGGCGTTGTAGCCCCTCAGTGAACAACGGGTGCTGCACCTCGGGCGCGCCGAAGGAGCGGACCTCGCGCAGCGCGATGCGCCACAGCCCTCTCCGCGTATCGGTGGCCCAGACGTTGCCGAAGCGATCCTCCAAGACCGCAGACAACGCACCGCCGGCAAGGCCCTGCTCTTTGCGGATGCTTGTTGCGACGATCGGCGCGTCGATCTCCGGCTGCGGGTCGAAGCGCAAGAGCCCATTCGCGCCCGCCATGAGAATCGAGCCATCGCTCGCCGCCAGCATCCCGGTCGCGAACCCGACGAACTGACCGCTGGCCTCACGCATGAATCGCCGGCAAAACGATGTACCCGCCGCTGCTGAAGCTTCGCCGACACAGACGCCCTTCCAGGTCGACACCCACAGGTGGCCGAATCGATCGAGGGCCGCGCCGCGCGCAGCACCGGCGGCCGCATCGATGTTGAGCGTGAACGATGTTGCCGCGTCGTTGATCAAGATCCGCCCGAGCGTCTTGTCACCGGTAGAAACCCAGATCGTCCCGGTGTGGTCGCAGTCGATCGAGTAGATGTCGGCGCCTGTCGGCACTCGATAGACCGAGCGCGCGGTCAGCTGCGGCGGCGAACCGGTGATCTTCCACACCTCCTGTCCTGCAGCCACCGCGATTTCGGATGCAGAGACGACGCAGATCGCACTGATATCGCTCGTCGCGAAGGGCGAGTCGGCCGGCAGCGATTGGATGCGTTCGCCGCCGCCGGGAGCGAGATACTGCAAGCCTCCCTGCGTGCCGATCCAGATGATGCCGTCCGCCGATTGGGCGAGCGCTTGGGGGCGAGTCCTGAGGCCTCGGTCGGATCCGAACAGGTCGAACTCGACCCCATCGAAGCGGATGACGTAGCCTCCGCTGTTGGACCACAAATAGCCGTCGCGATCGATGATCGCCTCGCCGGTCGCATCGACGGGAAGGCCGTCGGCCGAAGTGAACAGGCGCACCGGATACTGCTCCGCGCGTGCGCCCACCACGGCCGCGTCCGCCAGCAGTAGAACGATCAGCGCTGCGCGCCTTCCGACGCTGACGCAGGCGGCGACGCGGGACCGAGCGGTCGAGACACCACGCATGCGCTGAGTCTATGCCGAGCTGAGCTCCGCGCCGGTCACGGGGTTAGCGCAGCGGCTTGCGCCGCTGCGCTAGCGTCGAGGTTTCCAGCCGCGGCTACGGGCAGCGATTCGGCGACGCCTCGATTCCAGGATCGCGGTTGCCCACCTGCGAGCCGTTCCCCTCGTTGTAGGTGCCTCGCGCACGACAGTTGTCGCCGCGCACCAAGAACCACCAGGCCTGACCTGACGGCGGGGCTGGGCCGAAGCCGATGTTGTCGCCCACAAATCCCCAGGCCAAGCAGGTCTGGGCGGCCCTTTCGAAACTGCCACCACTGGTCTGCAGCAAAGACACATCCCCGCGCAGAACGTCGTACGACTCGGCTGCGGCGACTCCCACCCACGAGATCCTGGTCTTCGTCACTCTGACGTCGATACCCCCCGGTGGCGGGAGCGCGTTGTCGATCGTGCCGTCGCAGTCGTTGTCGATGCCATCGCAGATCTCGACACCTTGATTTGTGAAGTTGCAGACGTGCATCAACGTGCCACTGGTCAGCGAAGCGCTGTCCAGGCCATCGCTCACCGCGACCGACGCGATGTAGTCGCCAGGATCGGCGGTCAACTGACTGTGCGGCAGTTCGAGTTGGTTGCCGTTGATCTCGGCGCGGATCGGAATCCACGGTCCGGGTCCACCGGTCGGTTGCACCTTCGCCAGCAGCAGCGATGCGTGCAGCTCGGGCGAGTCGGAGTCGGTCGCGTTCCAGGCAAGGATCGCGCTGTGGCCGGGGCCGATCGTCGGGATCGGCGGCGGTGCCCCCACGAGCGACGGCGGAACATCGAGGCCGGCGCGAAGCACGGTGACCGACGGCGGGAACTGGCTACGACTGCGGGAGGCGACCAACAGATCGTGCGAGCCACACTCGGCGGCAGTCTCACACTGGTCGATGAAGGCGTTGGACGGGGCATAGAGCTCGATCGTCTGCACTGATGGATCCCATTCCACGTTGAACGAGAACGCGGCGCCGGCCGGCTCGGTGACAGACTCATCTCCCCCGAAGTGCGGGGTGAAGCGATAGGTTCGGGAGGCGCCGCTGGCGGAAATCAACCGCACGGCGAACTTGCCGCTCCCGGTCGTATCGCGCGAAGGCGATTCACGCAGCGGATCGGGCATGTCCGGGAACCCGTTGAAGCGATAGCTGAACAGCACGGTCGACTGGAAGACCGGAGGCCCCGGAGGCTTCAGCCCATTGGGCGCCCAGACCGCGCCGGAAATGTTGATCAACTCCGGGTCACGCTGGTCCTTGAGTGCGTCGATCAGGTAGTTGAACGTGAACGGCTCGATCCAGTTGATGAAACCATCGGCCGACTGCTTGTTCATGAAGTTTGTCAGACAGACCTCTCGTGTACCCGGCGTGAGTGGATCGCAGCTGTTGAGTCGTGCTCCGTCCGGGAAGATGTTCCCTTCGACATCGAGTCCGGCACCCATGATCGCCGGCGTGTAGTTGTACTCGTCACGGCACCCAAAGCCGAAGACGGTGGGGTTGTCGCAGGAATGAGGACTGAGCCGATAGGTGTGGCCCAACTCGTGGGTCGAGACGCCCTTGTATCCGTACTCGGCAATCACCGCATGGGGCGCGAACTCTCCCAAAGACTGACCGATCGCGTTCGGGCCGAGCCATAACACAGGGCGCCAGACGTTGGAGGCAAACCAACCCTTGTGGGGAACCAGCACCAGTCTGTCGAACCCAGCGATCGAGGCGAGAATGCTCTGCGTCGCGATCGTGAAGCCCGGCTCCGGGATCGGCGAGAACGGGATCGGCGGCGGGGCGAGCATCGGCAGCGGAATCGTGAAGTGCGGCGTGGATGCAACCGGCCAGATCTCTTTGCGGAACGCCTCGTCCGCGCCCGCCATTGCATCGACCTGCGTGAACGGCGGAGCGAACGGCGTATCGACGTAGTCGAAGGGCTGGAAGACCGTGGACTCGCCGATGTTGAGCACTTGCGGGCCGACGGTGCGTACGATCGGCGTCTTCTTATCGAAAAGACCATTGCGCATCAGGTAGCAATCGAGCAGATCGACGGGCGTGCCTGGCGGGGCTTGACTCTGGAGCGCAATTTCAGCCGAGTAGGTGAGGTCGGCGCGCGAAACATTGAACGGCTTGATCGGAACGAACGGTGGTTGGTGACCCGGCATGCCGTCGAAGAAGTAGTAGGTCGAGATTCCGCGCGGGAACCTGATCGTTCGAACCTCGGCGTTGCCGGTCAGACCGTCCTGAATCTCCACGGTGAGCGTTGAATCGACATCACCAAGGTACGTATTCGCCACCGTCACACGCAGCGCGGTCGACTTGCCGGAGATCGCTGCCGTCGGGTCGAACGCCGCCTGCACCGGGTCTAGGCCGACGATCGTCAGCTTGTCGGGCGTGAACGGCAACCCGTCACCTGTCGTGATCTCGAGATCCATCGAACCGTGGTCGAGCGACGGACTTCTGCCGTACCCGGGATTGACTGTGCTGGGCCCGAACTCGGTGAACAGTCCATTGGCCGTCCACTGCATGGTGCAAGCATCGAACTGGATGTCGAGTTGATCCGGTCCGGCGGAATTGATGTCGAACTTGTCGTCCGAGCTGCTGTTGTTCCCCGCCACACCGTCGTCGTCATCCCAGAGTTGGATGCTGACCCCGTGAAAGCGGAGATTCCGGCTTACCACGTGCGACGCGGTGAAGCCGGTTTTCGGCTGCCACGAGACGTCGTCATAGCCGAGTTCCCACCCGCTCTCGATCGGTGGATCGCCCGGAAACTGGATGATCGTGTAGAAGTCCTGCTGATTCCCGAAACAGCAGCCGTCGTTGCCTTTCTTCTGTGCGTGTGCGCCATGCGCGTGCACGACGAGCTGGCCGGGGTCGGTTGCCTGCGCGACCTGGATTGAAACAAGAAGTGCGGCCGCGGTGACCAGTGGGACGCTATTGGGGAGGAGTTTCGGGTTCGAGAATCTCATGCAGGTCTCCTGACGTATCGAATGCGCACGCAGAAGTGTGGCGTCATCGACCCGGTTCCACTCCCCCCTAGGTAGGGAGGAACGCGCTGATGCCGTTGTCGACGCTGTAGCTCGCACGTTCGGGTCCGACCGGACGAAAGGAAGCGGACCTGAAGGGCCGCGCTCTATCGGCGGTGGTTGTCCAGTTGAGCGGCGAACTCGTGGGTCCACGGCAAGAGGCGACTGGAGTTGCAGGCGCCGGACTCGAGCAGCCAATCAGGGATCGACGCGCACGGTGAGGGGCTACCTCGAGCCTTCAACCGTTCCGGCGCAAGAACAGGTCTGTCGTGAACAGCGCGACACGCTTGTTGCTGTGGAGGAAGGGGTGGTTCATGAGCAGCGACTCGAACAGCGCCGCGACCATCTCCGCCAGATCGCGATGGTGCGCGGTACGCGGCCGGAGCGACACACTCTGCCGCCGTCCGTGGTTTCGAATCTACGGTGAGCTGCCGACTCTCGTCACGAGCCGATCGTGGATCGCGAGGACCTCGTTCACGGTGAGAAACAACGTGCGGTCAGCGGGCAAGCGGTCGACCCTGTCGATTGCCGAGTACATCGAGTGCTTCTACAGCGCGCGGCGGCGCCATTCCATCTCGACTTCAAATCGCCGGCTGAGCATTTGAGGATCTACGCAACCTGTCCGACGGCAGCACGAACAAGGTGTCCACTATCTGTAGGGAAGCCCAAGTGCTAAGTCGACCAAGACCTTCAGAGCCTCTGCACGTCGCTGGAACAGATTCATCCAGGCGATAGCGTTTACGACAGCGCAGCGAGTCACGTACAGCGCTGCAAATCAACCTTGCGCGATGCGGCGCGTGCTCACCCGCGATCAGCGTCATCATCCGCAACACGCTTCTTCGTTTCGTCGAGCCATTCGTCCTGCTTTTCCTGGGTCGACTTCAACGCCGTAGTGTGTCGTTTCGATCGGAACAGAAACGCCATCGCCGGCCGCCAACTCGGACGCA
>CAZAHQ010000084.1:0-10642 GCA_964484415.1 uncultured Acidobacteriota bacterium
CCGAAGACGGGGAGTACCGGAACCAGAGTCGACCACTCGGCGCTGTGCGGCACCTTCAACTCCAGCACCATGATCGTGATGATGATCGCGATTACACCATCGCTGAATGCCTCCAACCTGCCCTTCCCCATGCGCGACTCTCCTCGCTATCTTGGCCCATCGGTAGGTACCGCAGCCGGTCCAGATTCAGGTGCGAAACGCCTGCAGCAACAGATAAATACCCAGGCCTATCACCATCAACACCACGAACCACCGGCCGACGCTGCGGCTGCTTGCCGAGCGTGCGGCGTCGAGTCGCTGCCGCAGCTCGGGATGACCGGCAAGGTAGCGATCGACGGCGTCCTTGGATTCCTTCAGATCGATCCCGCGCGCGCTGCGCAACTGCTTGATCGCCTGAATCACGTTCCCCTGCTCGAGGGCATCGATAACATCGCGGGGCAAATCGTCGACCGTAACGGTCATGGCGTGAGGCTCCTTCGGCCGGGCTCCCCAGCTTCGGATGCGAGGCTACTCTTGGTCACCTTTCGTCAACGCAGCAAGCTTGACGATTGTCGCCCAGTTTCGCGCCGTCACGGCATCGCCCAGGGCGCGATTGACCGCAGCCGCAAGGCGGCTCTCGAGAACTCCAGTGGCGCACCATAGGTAGGCGGCACGCTTTCCAATCGCTAACGTGTCGCGGCCCCAGTCCTGCTTCATGAGCGGTGCGAGCAGCGTTCGATCCGCAGGGTTGGCCGGCACTGCCACCAGCATCCGCGCTGGGTCGGTCGCCACCTTCAGAAGCGAGTTCTCAGCCACGACCTGCGTCAGTTCCAACGCCGAGAGCACGGTCACGCGCGCCGAGAAACCGCACTGCTTTTCCAGCTCGGCCTCGATCTTCTTCGCCGCGTTGTTCTTGGCCAGCCGCGGTGGAACTGTAAATACCACGTTGCCACTGTTGAGCAGCGTGCGGACGTTCCCGTAACCGAGCCCCTCGACCAGCGCGCGTAGATCAGCCATCGCGACGCGCTTGGCGCGTCCGACGTTGATGCCTCGCAACAGTGCGACATGTGTGCTTCCCATCGTTTCTCCTTCAACTACTCGCCAAGCTCGAACAGGGTCTATGGCCAGGGATCTTTGAGGCTCGCGCGAACGGCGTCCCTCACCGCGTCATGCGGGGCGAAGACGCGGTCCATATCCTCGGCGTCCCACGAGGTGTTCTCCAAGACAACGAAAGTGCGATCGGCATCTGGATAGTAGGTCATCGTCGAGATGAACCCATCCACGTATCCACTGTGACTGAATTCAACGATGCCGTCCCGGTTGAGGATCTGCAGACCGAACCCGTAACCCAGTTCACCCCAGCGATACGGTCGACGTGCTGATGGTGTCACCATCGCGCTGTAACCAGCAGCGGACACCACGTGTGCGTGATGCAAGCACTGATTCCATCGCACCAAGTCGCTCACTGTCGAGATCATACCGCCCGGCGGCAGGTGATTTGCGCGTTCGGCCTGTGAGGCAACGACGAGCGTGCGGTCCGGGTTCTCTGAGTAGCCAATCACCAACTCGGGGGGCCCTTCGGCTGGCAGCATCTGTGACTCGTTCATGCCACACGAATCGAACAACGCCTTGGCCAACTCGCTGTATGTGCGAGAGGTCACCTTCTCGAGGATCTTCCCCGCCAGTTCATACCCGAAGTTCGAGTACGCAAATGTGCTGCCTGGCTCTGTTCTCAACGGCGCCTCGAGTGTTGCAATCCCCGACGTATGGTTGAGCAGATGACGCACCTTCACGCGCGACGCCCAGTCGATGGTGAGATCGAGGTACGTAGCGATTGGCGCCTCCAGGTCGATACGCCCGGCATCGACTTGCTGCATGACGAGCGCGGCAGTGACCTGTTTCGTGATCGAACCAACGAGGAAACGGCTCGAGAGTGTGAGTGGCAGGTTGCGCTCGCGATCGGCCAGGCCAGCCGCCTTCGCGTACACGACGCGCTTCCCTTCGGCGATCATCATCACGCCGTTGAACGGGCGCGCCGAAACGTGGGCAAGAGCACGTTCCACGCGCTGACTTGGGTCTGGCCTGGATCCGCACGCAACGCAGGCGACGACGACAAGACTGGCTACAAGATACGGCTGCCGATGCTGCATCGAGTCTCCGTCGCACTCCACTTCAACGGTCAATCCGGTTACAGGTAGCGGCATGATGTCTAGTGTGGAGCGCCGCGCGGATTATCCAGTGCGCGACGATGCTTGTCAGGACTCGGCCGGTCGGCCGCCAGGATCGAAGTCTCAACGCTGTCGACGATCAGTGCCTGCCGCGATCTCCGCTCGCCCTCGCGTCGTCTTTCAACGATCGGTGCAACTACAGACCTCCCACACAACTCAGCCCCGAAGGAAGCTCTGCGCACGCTCGCTGCCTGGCTTCACGCAACGTGGTCGTGCTGGTTGCAGCATTCCCACTGCTATCTGCGGTGCTTGCTACGAACCGGTGATCGGCACCAACTCCATAGGCGGCCGCACTGATCAAGCCGTCACCACTCATTCGAAATCGGGCAAGGAGGTCGCCGACGGCGGCGGGCGGGCGCAGTGGTGTGAGGAGTTGCGGCGATGTACCGGAGATAACGGGCAGACCTCCACGCTGTCGAATCAAGCTCCACAGCGCTTGTGCCGCCGTCGCGTCGGGTCCAAGAACCTCCACGACGAGCAGGCCGCGCGCACTTCGCTTGACATCGACGCCAGCCTCTGCGGCGATCCGCACCGTTATCGGTGCATCGAGCACGTCTCTCGTAAGCTGCAGCCAAACCGCGCTGTTCAACCTTCCCTCACAACGGTCAGTCGAGGAGGCATCGACCTGCCAGCGGTTGTCGAACGTGCCGCCGCTGACCGTTGGCGTGAGGTCTAGTTGAAGAACCGGAAGGAGCGTATCGCGTACCGAGACTGTCGCGCTTGAATCACCGGCAGCACCGATCAGATCCGAAACGACCAGCGTCACCGTGTGATCGCCCAGTCCAACCGTACTGTTCAACCGCTCGTTGGCTCCCGCCTGTGCACCGTCGAGAGTCCAGATACGGCTTGCAATGTCATCCTGAGTTCCTGGAGCGGAGTCAGGATCGGCGGAGGCAGAAGAGTCCAACTCGACGGGAGTCCCTTCGGGCGACACGCACTCGCGAACGCCTGCACCCGAGATTGTCGCGACCGGTGCGCGATTCACGGCAGGATCGCGCACCAGGGTGAGCACCTCGTCAGGGAAGTAGTAGCCCGGCTCGCGGCCAAACATGAAACCTCGTCCTAGAGGAACCAACTCGCCGATCGGCGCCTGGCCGTACTGTTCGTAGTTGGCGTTTGGATCGCCGATGAGCACCGCCGAATTCCGATCGTATCCGTCTCGCAGTTCGTAGAATCGCCGGCCATCGGCATGGCGTGCGTACGACGGCGATTCGAAGTACTCCTCCGAATCGGCAATCAAGCGCGGCGTGTTCCCCGTCACGTCGTAGAGCGTCGTTTGCCAACCGGTGAATGTCCAATGCCAGTAGATGAGGCGATGCTCACCACTATCGTCGAGTGTGAGCGCCCGATCGTAGTAGAACCACACCGACACGCCCTCACCAGGATCTCCGAGGGCCGTTCCGGTTTCCGCATCGAAAAGCTGTGGCTGGAGCGAGAAGCCTTGATCTGCCGTTCCGGTCACGGCAACGGCCTCACCGTTGCGCACGAAGCCGCCGATCATCGCGTGGAAATCCGCACCTCTCGGGCCACTCCACATGATGCGGGGTGCGTTTGCGTCGGCCATATCGACCATGGTCGGGCCTGTAGGCCACTCGTAGATAAAGTAGGTCCTGGGATCGACGAACAGCCGTTTCTGATCGGGAGACCACTGGAGCCGGCCGCCCGCGAGCGGAAGCGCGAGCGTGACCCTCGTGCCATCGAGGGTGTAGACATAGAGTGTCGTCGGGGTGAGGCGCGCCAGTGTTCCATCGTCGCGCAGGGCGATGTCGTACGTGCTCGACTCTCCGGGAGGCTCGTCTATCACCTCACCTCGCGTCAGCTTTTCCGAGTCGAATCTGAATCTCTCGATATGACCGTACCGCTCTACGACGAGCTGATCTCCCGCGACTCGCAGATGAACCGTATAGCCGGAGTTGCCCAGGTCCTTCGTGAACCCGAGATAGCTCACCAGTCGCTGCGTCGAAAAATCGAAGACGCCGATGAAGTTGCTTTCGAACGAAGCAACGGCTGCATATCTCCCGAGCAGCGGCGCCGTCGCGTCAAAGTGCAACACCGACGGTTCGTCGAACCGACTGAGCAGCTTCGGCGCACGAGGTTCGTCGACATTGACCGTGTCAAGCTGCTCGAAACCACCGTCGGTAGAAGCGAATCTCGTGGTGTACTTTCTGCCCAGGATGTAAGCGCGCCGGGCACCTTGGACCGAGGCATCGACACCGGCCAGGACGTCATCGAATCGGTAGCCGTCGAGGCGTCCGAGGACCGAGCCGTCGTTCGAGTCGATCGTCAACAACTCACCCGCTTCGTCGATCGTAAGTAGTGACGGAGAGTCAGGGAACGCGACTAGCAGAGGCTCGGTCCTGTGGATGTAGTGCTCCCCCAAGGGCCTGAACTGCTGCACCGGGATGGAGGCGATTCGGCGCGGCGCCGACTCGGGCTGCGGCTCGTATAGATCGATCGCCCCGGGCCGTGCCACCCACAGTCGGAGCGATCCGCCGGGATTGACCGTACCGGAAATCGCGTCTTGAATTGGCGGCAACGACCAGAGTTCCTCTCCCGTGGTCATGCTGAGCCCTGCCAGGACAGTCCCGGATATCGAACGATCGTACTTGAGAGCGATCAAGATCGTCCCCGTGTCGTCAACCGCTTGCAACAAGTAATTGCCGGCTATTCGGACATCGAGTTGTTCTTCGAGCTGCGCATTGTCGACCCATCGCAGAATGCGAAGCCGTAACGCCGACGATCCGTAGCTTTCGGCCACACCGGCGATGACGGGAGCTGTCGACGGGCCACCAACGGCAATGCTTCCCCATTGTTCCGAGATTGATTGAAGCAGCGCGCCGCTGTCACTGTCGAAGACCTTGAAACAATTTCCCCACGCGATAGCGGTACGTTGATCGGGCAGACCGACAACAGGTTGCCCGCAGTTCGGCCCTTCACCCAGGAGGTTCAACTGCAGAGGATCCGCGGCATCGTAGATCAAAGTCTTGGACGGAACATAGGAAGGATAGAAGACCGCGTCTTTCGAAATCAAAAGGCGGCGCGCGTCGTCGTGGCGCATCGTGAGATAACGCTGAGATTGCGGTGGCCACTCATCGTTGTTTTCGCGGCGTCGACTCGCGATACGCGTTCCGGATGACGTATCGATCGTCACCACGCTTCGCTCGCTGACCGCGTAGGTCACATCCGTGCCGGGCAAACTGACCAGAAACGAGTACACGAGTGGCGGCTCCGGGCGATAGCTGGCGACCACTTGGAGACCGGACGAATCGTCGGTGGAGCGGCGGCTCTGCAGATTCTCACGCGCTTGACGCGCGCGGGCCGTGTGTTCTTCGATCTGAGCCAGGTCGATTCCGTCCGGGGGCCGCGCTGCGATCGCAACGCCGCCGGCGACGAACGCCGCGGCTGTCATCAAGCAAGCATGCTGCGCAAAATTCGTGATGTGAGTTCGACGCATGGCAGCCCCCGCTGTTGAGCCAGACGAGGGGATCATACGCCGATGATCAGATGGGCGGCGCTCGATTTTCCTGCCGCCCGACTCGCGCGCGATCGTGTCCGATAGTCGCGGCCGGCGACCGACTCGATCGCCGGCCGAGAGTATCGCTACGGACAGCCGTGAATCACCTGCGTTCGGCAAGCGACTGCTGCTGGGGTACGCTCCGTTCCGTTGCTCTTCCTGCCGTACGAACCTTCGTTCGATCCAAGTTGCGGCACCACGACATAGCTGCGATTGCCCGTCGCGGGAGCGAATGTGATCGTTGTCGCGCCGCCGCTGCTGCACGCCTTCTGCGCGAAGCTGTTCTCGACGCCGAGGTCGCCTTCGTAGGTCGCGTAATCCGAACCGCCGCCGCAGGCTGCCGACCAGGTCAACGTGATGTTGGCGCCCGACTTGGTAACCAGCATCTGCGCTCCAGGAATCGCTTTTCCATCCGGCACGCTCCCAGCACCTGCCGCCGCGCCGGGCGTGATTCCCGATCCATACACATCCTTCGAATCGCCGACCTCACCCGCTTCCTTACGATTGTCGGTGTAGATCGCGATCATGTTGTTGACCGCAATATCGAGCCCGTTGTAGTCGCCGAATTCAAAGCCGTCGTTGAGGTTTGGCGACTGGGCGCTGGTGATTCGCTGCGGCGCCGACCAAGTGACCGCACCATCAGTGGAATAGGAGTAGAACAGATCGACCGATTGGCGCGATGCATCGCGGCGCGTGTCGTAGTACACCACGTGCACGGTTCCGTTGTTACCCACGACTAGAAACGAGTGATACCGATCGACCGTGTTCAGGTCGCTGGTCTCGTGCGGCGTAGATAACTGCCAGGTGTTGCCGCCATCGCGAGAGCGCGCGACCCAAACGCGACTGTGATTGTCGGCCGGAATCCCCGACTCCGGCGAAACCGTGTCGCCCCACGTGGCGTAGATGCTGCCGCGGAACGCCCCGCTGCTTAAGTCGGTGTCGACGGCGGCATAGATCGCGGCGTTGCGTGAGTCCATCGACGGGAGCGAGTAGGTAAACGACGCGTTGGTGTTGGCGATGATCTTGGTGGTGCCGAAGGTGACACCGCCATCGGTCGACTTCTTCATCAAGACTGGCAAGCTGTTGAACGCCGGCCAGACGTAGTAGATGTTGCCGGATGGATCGGTCGCCACATCCCCGGCGATGCCGCGTTCCTCGCTGAGATTCGGGAACGAAGTCTTGGTGAAGGTGTTACCGAAATCGGCCGAGCGCGAGATCTGCATGATGTTGTTCTCGTGAAACAACACGTAGATGCGATCTTTGAACGGGGAGGTCGCCGATTTGTCGACGTGCAAGAACTCGCGGTCGCCGTTGCTGGGAGTGACCGTCCGCCGCGGACTGCCTGGCGTCACTGTTTCGAGGCTCGACCACGTCGCACCGTTGTCTGCCGAGCGATAAAACCAGACCGCGCAGCCGAAGAAGCAGTTCCCCAGCGTGGTCGTGTAGGCGAATTGGCCGGTGGATGACCACTCCACCGCCGGATCGCCGTTGGTGCCGCCGAGCGGCAGCGTCGTTTGCGTCCAGGTGCTGCCGCCATTGAGCGAGTAGTACATCTTCTGACCGCTGCCAGGCCCGTTGCTTCCCGCGATGATCTTGTTGACATCGGTGGGATGAATCTTGATCGCCGATTCCGCACCGCCGTTAGGTGACGTGATCCGCACATCGCCCGACACGAAGTCGGTTTCCGGTGCCGAACTCGTTGCCGGCGGCTCCGGCTTCAAGTCGAGCATCAGGCGTCCATCGGTATCGCGCTGGAATCGGTTGTAGTACTGGCCGTTGACTTCGTAGCCTTGATAGACGGCACGAAATGTCGGGTAGGCATGCAGTGGGTAGCGAATCGCGCCATCGCGCGGAAGTGTCTTGAGGTGCTTGCGAAACTGCACGCGGTAGAAAGCCGGGATCAAATCGTCGATCTGTGCTTCATCGGAGGGGAGGTATTTCAGATCGTCGGCCGTCAGCTGGTAGTTGCGGTCATCCCACGGGCCGTACTGAATCAACGATTCGTAGTCGACGCGCCGATCGACACCGCGCTTGGCATCGATTGCCACGCTGTGATCGATGTCGATGAAGGTTTGCGCGGAGGCAGCGGTTGCCGACAACGCGATGAGCAGTCCGCACACAGCAATGGCGAGTTTGTTCACGAGTTCCTCTCTCCTCCCGTCGGGGGTTGTACCGCGGAGTGACAGAGGCGACAAGCAAAGATCCGCGGCGAGCGGAAGCGCTGGTCCGCAACGGCCGTTCGGCGTTGCTATCTCGACGGAGAGTGGGACTCGGGAGTTGTTCGCCCATCGTTGGGCCTAACTGATTGCGAACGGGGGGCTTATCGACAGACTGTGCCCGTCCAGCCCAGGCCGCGGCTGTTCCGGGCACACGTATATATATGTGTGAAGAGCCTGCCGGCATCGACGGCGGGCCCCGCGCGCCGGCTCCGAGCGGCTACAGGCACCTGCGCGAGTGCTCGCCAGATCCGGCGTTGCTTCGGGTCTATTTCGGCGACGTCACGCCTCCAAGGTGGTAGGTGACACCCAGGCTGATCGAATCGTAGTCGGCCTCGAACCCCGTCTTGTCTTTGTCGCCGACGTTGAAGATGCGACGCGCATTGAGTTGCACGCCCCACTTCTTGGCGTCGCCGATCAGTACTTGAATGCCGCCGGATACCGTTGGGCTGAGGCCCGTCGCGGTTTCATTGCTCGTCTTGCCGAAATCATCGAGATCGACGCTCTGTCGCCAATACATCGCACCGGCAATGCCAAACAGTTGCCAGCGCGGGTTGAGCGGCAGAACCCCCATCACGGCGACGCTCAAACCCTTCGCATCGGCCGAGGTAGCGTTACCGCTGACAGACGCGGCCGCGATGCGTCGACCTGCTGATTGAGCGGCACGTCGACCCTCGGGAATCACGTAGGTGCTGTCGGCGTCGATATCGAACGAGCCAAGATCGTCGAGGCCGAATAGCACCCCCAGAAAACAGCTTGCCCGAATTCCAAACCCAAGACCGAAGCCCGTGGAGTTGCTGTAGTCGCCCGACGACTTGGGCGAGATGCTTCCAAGCTGAGCGCCGACGAAGCAACCCCCATCCTTCGCGGGGTCACAGCTCATTCCTGCAACAGCTTGCGGGCCAACAAACAATGCCCCGAGCAGAATGACGACTCCGAAGCAACGCTTCCCAGTAGCGATCATGGGTCCGCCTTTCCTCGAGCGACCGGAATGGTCGCGGTCTTAGTTGGAAGACGCAGCCGACCGCCGTCTGCTCTCGGTCATCGAGGGGAATATTTGGCGGGGAGGTTCTTTGGTAGAGTCCCGCCATGCAGAGCAAAGCCACGACCGTTCGCGCCTACATACAGGAACTCCCCCCCGATCGCCGCACGGCGATCGAAGCGGTGCGACAGGTGATCCTTCACAACCTCGACAAGGACTTCGAGGAAGGGATCAGCTACGGGATGATCGGTTACTACGTCCCGCACCGAGTCTTCCCTGCTGGATACCACTGCGACCCGCGGCAACCACTCTGCTTTGCAGGCCTTGCGTCGCAGAAGAACTACATGTCGCTGTACCTGATGAGTGTGTATGGCCGCCAGGAAGAGCAGGAGCGATTCGTCCAGGAGTGGACCAAGACCGGTAAGAAGCTCGACATGGGGAAAGCCTGCGTTCGTTTCAAGCGGCTCGAAGATCTACCACTCGATGTGATCGGCCGCGCGATCCGCCGCGTGACTGCCAAGGCGTATGTCGAGCACTACGTGAAGACGCTGGCCGCGAGGGGCCGACCCGTGGAGACAACGAAGCGCGCTCCGAAAACCACGAAGGCGAGCCCGGCCAAGAAGAAAACCGCGGCTGCGAAAAAGGCCAAGGCCAAGAAACCAACCAAGGCGACGTCGACACGCAAGAAGTAGTTGCCTCGACAACGTCCGTTGCACGACGTCAGCCACTCCTAGCGCGGACCACCGGAAGTAACAGGCACTTCGCCTTCTGCTGCGGCGCTAACCGAGATCGAGCGATCCCAGTCGAGCGGGCCGCGCAATATCGAGTACTTCACCCACCAACTGCCGGGATATGGGCCCGCGGTCGCGCCGACGTTCTTCCACAGAACGTCTTGAGGTTCGAACGACGGATCGTTGAACAGCACGAGCAGAGTGTCGCCGTCGTCACGACAGCCGACGATCAACACGACCTGTGGCTTGCCGTGCTGCGCGCCGAGCAGCGCCAAGACCGGGCGTTGTGCGGCCAGGCTCGCGCGCAACTCTCCAGGGGACGGCGCCAGCGGTCCCTCGGCAGCTTTGATTTGGGTGATGGCTGCGTTGTGATGTCGCTCGAGTCGCTTGGGGTATTGCTCGAGCATTGTTTCCAGTTCTATTGGTAACCCGGAGCGGAGGTCGCAGCGCATGCAACTCTTGGCGCAGGTTGTCGCGTCCGGGCCTTGCATCAGAGCGGCGGCAACTCCGCACTGATACTCGCCTGCCGCGTGCCATGCCGGAATGCGGAAGAAGCGAAAGACCATCTCGCCGATCGCTTGGGAGCTCCATCCAGCTTCGCGTTCGCGGACCGGCTTGATGGGCAGCGTGATCGATTCCGCCGCCAACAGCGTTGTGGTTGCGAAAGCGAACATCAACCCGAGCACGAAACGAAGTAAGCGATGGGAGGACATACCTCCTCCGCCCGCGCGGGGCTGTCGGCCGAGGACGAGATGTCGGGTCGAACCCTGGCGGGAACGTCAGAACTATACGCCCGTCCCGCAGGTCGGGCGGCTTGACTTATCGCTGCCGGCAGGCGGGGCTGCCGAGCGAGCACCGGGCGGATGGCTCGGCGCTCGGCCTTAACATTTTATATTCAACCATTCGGTTGACAGTGCTCGTCGACTCACGTACATTCAACCGCATGGTTGAACAACAGCAGCAGCAACTCGACGCTGACTTCGGGGCGTAGT
>CAZAHQ010000085.1:0-10633 GCA_964484415.1 uncultured Acidobacteriota bacterium
GCACGATCTATCGCGACATCGACGAGCTCAGCGCGATGGGGATTCCGGTGCAGAGCGATCGCGGACCGGGCGGCGGATTCCAGTTGATGGATGGGTATCGCACCAATCTCACGGGGCTGGCCAGCGACGAAGCCGAGGCGCTTTTCATGATCGGCATGCCAGGTCCTGCGGAAGCGCTTGGCTTAGGGTCGGCCGCGGCGAAGGCGGGCAGGAAAGTGCTCGCGTCGCTGCCTGCAGCCTCGAGCAAAGACGCTGCACTCATGACGGCGCGATTTCATCTAGATCCCATTGACTGGTATCGCGCGGCAGAATCGGCCAAACACTTGCCGGCAATCGCGCGCGCTGTGTTGGACCAGAACGTGGTGGCGATGACGTATCAAAGCTGGCGAGGCACGCGCGACTGGGTGGTTGAGCCGCTTGGCTTGGTGTTGAAGGCCGGCGCCTGGTATTTGGTGGCGCGCAGCGACAGCGAGTGTCGCATCTTCAAGGTGTCGAACATTCAGTCGCAGGCTGTGCGCAACGAGTCCTTCGAGCGACCAGCCGACTTCGATCTACCAAGTCACTGGGCAACCGCGTTGGAGCGATTCGAGTCGTCGCTTCGTCCCGACGCAGCGTTGCTGCGAACCTCGCCGATTGGGCTGGAGCGTATCTCGCGACTCGGTTCGTACGCGGCCAAAGCGGTCGAGCAGGCAGAGTCTCCTGAGCCGGATGGCTGGGTGCGCGTCTCACTCCCCATCGAGAGCATCGATCATGCCGCGCTCACGCTGCTTGGCGTTGGTCCCGAGATCGAGGTGCTCGAACCGACCGCCCTTCGCGACAAACTGCAAGAGCTGGCGATACAGGTTGCGCAGCGGTTGGGCGCCCACAAGTCCTTACTGTAGACAAGAGTCCAGAGTGCGACGCGCGCGTATCGCAAAGCCCAAGCCCCGCCGCATTTGTTAGAGGAGAACGGCCTTGCCTACTTCGACGCTTGCCTGAAGGCGAGGCCGATCACGAGTCCGAACCCGATCCCAATGGCGACGCCGACCCCGATGTTATGCATGGCGACACCCAGCGCGACGCCTAACGCGATGCCTGCTCCCATCCCCATACCAAGGCGCGCATTTCTCGCTGGCTTGGCGGGCGGTGTGGTCTTGTCGCTCTGACTCATAGGTTCTCCTTTCGGTCGCTCGTTGGTAGAAACTCCTGCACTTGAAACTCTTTCCCGCCTCTCGAGATAAAAGTGCGCGAGTCCAGTTGGGCGTAGCCGTGAGCCTCAGCAACCTCTTTCAGTCGCGACGGGGGAACGAACCGCATCACCGTTCCGAGGGTTTGCACACTGTGATACGGCGACGGCGACACCGGCTCATGGCTGGCGCTTGGCAACTGCAACACCGTGACGAGCCTGCCCACACTGGTGAGCAGCGAGCGCGTTCTTGCGACAACCTTCTCGAGATCAACGTACTCCAGGACGAGCCCGGCATAGATGAGATCGACCGGTTCGAACGATGACTGCGGGTCTTGTATGTCGCCAGCGATCAACTGAAGCTTCGTGAAACGGTTCGCGAACCGTTCCCTAGCATTGGCAACGTACGCTGGGTTGATGTCGACTCCAACCACCCGGGTGTCGCGCGGAATTCGCTCGAAACCATTGCCCCCCGCGCAACCGAGAACGGCGAGCGACGAGGGCGATGTGCGCTCAATTGCGTCCGCGAGGATGTTGGCGAGCAACTGGGCCTGTTCGATTCCAGGCGCCGCCATGTGAGCTTCATAGTCTGCAAGCGGCACATCAAGCCATGGGTTTCGCATCCGCCGCGAATTGAACACGTATCGACACCAGAAGGCAATCGATGAGCGTCACGCGCTACAAGTTCGCACGAATGCTGCGACAGGTGGCGCGCAGCGATCCGCCAGAGCGGGCCGCTGTGGCTGAAACAACGGCGCTTCGCTGAAGCGGTGAGTGCCCAGCTCGATCGCTCGGACAGCGCCAACCACCCCCAACAGGAGCTGTTCGTACTGTGCCAGGCCTCGCTGTCGAAATCGGCACTGTGGGTCGAGCCGCACGATTGGACGCCCGATCAAGTATTGCCGACGCCCGGGCAAGGCGAGATGTCGTTGGCCGAGTCATTGTCCTCGCAGATAAAGGCAAACACCGCCGGCAGTCACCTCAGAAACCACGACTTCGTCAAACGAAACCAAAGGGAGCACAACGCCATGAGCACTACGATCGATCTTCTCGCCGTCAAAGCGCGTCAACAAACAGCCTGGGCCAGCGGTGACTACGCGGTCATTGGCACCACGATTCAACTCGTCGGGGAGTTGCTAGCCGAAGCCTGCGACCTGCGATGGGATGAGCGCGTGCTCGACGTCGCAGCCGGCAACGGCAACGCCACGCTTGCTGCTGCGCGCCGCGGTAGCCGCGTCACCTCCACCGACTACGTCTCGACGTTGCTCGAGCGCGGAGCCGAGCGCGCGTCCGCGGAGCGCCTCGACATACAGTTTCAAGTCGCCGACGCGGAGGACCTGCCGTATGCAGAAGCGCACTTCGATGCTGTGCTGTCGACGTTCGGCGTGATGTTCTGCCCCAATCACCAGCTCGCAGCGTCCGAGCTGGCGCGCGTGTGTCGCCCCGGCGGCCGCATTGGCCTTGCCAACTGGACGCCAGAGAGCTTCGTCGGGCAGATGTTCAGAACACTCGGCCGCCACCTACCGCCACCGGCCGGCGTCCAATCGCCAGCACTGTGGGGTGTGGAGTCGCATCTGCGTGAGCTGTTCGGCGAGCGGGCCGCGGCGATTTCCGTGACACCACGCATCCACAACTTCCGTTACCGATCGGCCGAGCATTTCGTCGATACGTTTCGAAGCTGGTATGGGCCGATGCACAAGGCTTTCGCGGCGTTGCCCGCCGACCAGGCACTGATTCTGGAGCATGACCTGATCGACTTGCTGAACAACATGAATCGCGGGGGGGCCACGTCGTTGGTGGTTCCCAGCGAGTACATCGAGGTGGTGATCACGCGCCGCTAACGACGCCGCTGACGTTTCACACGCTGAGTCCGAGTGGGTACGCCGCGATTGTCTCGACGCGCGGCGTGCCCACATCGGATCGCTCAATGCTCCCAGTCAACACGGCTGTGATCTCTTGACTCACGTTGCCTGGCTGCAGATGAATCCCATGCAACTCCTCGCGGCTCGCGGGCACTCGATCAAAGATCGCGGTCCGCTCGAGGCACCACGACTAGCGCGGCTGCGTACGAACTGCTCTGTGTCGCATTTTCGATCGAGCGGCCGCAAGCTCCGAATCGATGCCCGCTGCAATGTCGGCAATGCTTGGCTTCACGACAACATCGGGCAACACCCCAGCATCCGGTTGTGGCGTGTCGGGGAAACCGGCCACCAGAGGCAGATCAACTTCCAACCCGGTCTTTGGCAAGCGCACAAAGAAGAAGGCACTGCCGTTAATCCCGCGACGATTTCCACCGGTCGATTGCCCGATCAATTTCGCAACGCCGCTTTGCTTCACCGCCAGTGCGAACTGGAATGTTGCCGAGCTGTTGACCGCCCCCACCAACACCCACACTCGCCCGCGATAGCGCGGTGCGGCGGGCTTGACGATCTCGCTACCCTCCTCGTCGTCCCACGTGGTGACGCGATAGAACGTGGCGTAGGCAGAGTCGATTGCGGCAGCGCCCCAGTCGAGAAACGACGGATCCCACGTATCGAGTACCGGCACAAGATCCTCCGGCACGCGTCGATACCGCACATGCCTTTGATAGCGTGGCAGCCGAAGTGGCTGATCAATCAGATGCGCCAGGATCTGGTTGCCAGCAGCCACGCCACCTTCGTTGTCGCGCAAGTCGACTACCAAATCGCTAACGTTGCGCGTCACCAAATCGGCAATCAGTGTTTCCATCCATGCGCGATAGTCCCATTTGGTGTTGTAGAGCGCCCAAGTCGGCATGCGAAGGACGCCAACACCGTCGTGTTCTTCGAATGACCAGAGCGGCACGTCGGGAGCAAGCTCCGTTTTGGAAGCAGCAGCGGCACGCCGCTCGGCGCCGTCGAGTGCAGGGACCTGCACCGTTTCCGTCACGCGAGCGCCTGGGCGCCGTACGACGAGCGTGAAGGAAGGTTCGTGTACCGGGAAGACGAGCGGATAAAGAATGTCAAACGCGAAGTACCGTTCCTCGCCTCGCACCTCGAGATACGCGACACGCTTTGCGTCGTTACCACCGTCGGCACGTGCCAATGGCATGAGCGACTCGAGGATCTTCGATGTGTCCACGCCATTGATAGACAAAACCGCAGTACCGCGTGGCAGCGCTTTTGGCGAACGATCATCCGTCACGATCATCCGGCCAGAGATCCACCGAAACGCGAATGGGAGTTTGTCGCGCCCCTCGAACAGCGCCTCCGCAATCGAGTCCGTCTGATTATAGAAATTGGGGTAGCTGTGCCCGCACTTGATGCTGGCGGTAAGCCGCGTGAGAGCGAGGAACGCTTCGGCCAAGGTACGGTCGGTTGAGAAGTACGTGTCGAGATCTTTGAATCGCGATCTGACTTGCGCTTGCGTGCTGTAACGATACAGCCCGGGATGCAGCGTCTCGTACGCTCGTTGCAGAACGGCGAGGTCGGCGCGCAGATCGGCCGAGTGGAGCACCGTATCTCTGGCGATAGCATTCGTCTTGAGCGCCGTTGCTGAAGGTTCGGTTTGCGCCGGAGCCGGATGGCCAAAAGCGGCGACGATCAGTAAGAAAAGGAAGCTGCGATGCGTCATTGGACTCCCGTGCGTTGCTTTCTCGTGAGATCGGAGTTTATTCCAGCTACACGGGTGTCAGGTCTAGCCGTCGCCGCTCCGTCAAGGATTTTGTCTCGGTTGCGATGAACGTTACGGTCGAATACCTCGGCCGATCACGAACACGAAGACGAGTGCAACCAAGATGGCGACTGCAATCCAAGCACGATTCAGTCCCAGGCCTGGCTCGCGTCCGGCGATCGCGGCGACAGTGATCGAGTTGGGCCTATCTGACCCCGCGACTGTCGCAACCGTGGTCACTGGTGCTCCCCGCGAATACTCCGAATCCTAGCAAGCGTCGCCGCAACCATGGAGGGAATCGCCGACTCCGGGTAAGGCGCCACGCTGCTGACGTTGATCTCGCACAAGACGTACGAGTCGTCGCCATTGGGGAGCTTGGGGCCCAAGAGGAAGTCGCAATCCCAAAGAATCGGCAGGCTTTCGGTTGGGATCTCCAACGACTGCTGTGCTGCGGAAACCCACTCCTGTTCAAGCTTCCGCTTGAGGTTCTGAAACGCCGGCATCGTTGGTGGATGGTAGTAACGCGGCCCAGGTTGCGGAGCGTCGCTTGGCGCTGCGCCGGGTGGTGCAGGGAACAACGCGTTGATCGCTTGATGGCCGAATCCCGCCACCTTGTCGTGCACGAGGTAACACCGAATCATCCCTTCAGGCAGTCGCTCCTGATACTCCTGGTCGATCATCCGGCCGCCGGCGGAGAAGTACACTTCGCATCGGCGGAAGAACTCACCGAGCGTGATCTCTTCCTCGATGCAGCCGCGCTTCGCGTGGCGAACACGGACGCTCGTGTCGGGATCGGGGAGCGTGATGTTGCCGCCGCTCTCACTCGACGCGTGCGTGATGGGAAGTTGGACCTTCCAAACACCATCGCCGCCGTTGCCACGGTACTGCTTGAGCACTCGCGCACGCCCTGTTGCCAACTGCGCCGGCAACTCTCTGCGCATCTGCTCCAGATTCTCGTACAGAAATGTCGAGCTCCCCCACCCGAGGTTGCGCGTCTGGTACAGAACTTCTTTGGTACCCAGCTTCAGAATGATGTCGGGGTCCGTGCTGACAAAGACTCCTTCCGCCGCCACCAGGCGCAGCATCGAATCGAGAATCGTCCTGTCGCGGCCGTCTTCGACTGGGTTGACCCAAACCAACACGGCGTCGACCCGTAGGAGTTGAGCACGAACTTCCTCGACGAAGTCATCGTGATAAACCGCCGGCTCGACCTGTGCCCCGCTCGCGGCAAACGCCGCGAACAGCCCCGCAAAACGGTTGTTGTTGGCAGTGGCGTGTTGCCTCACCTCGCGAGTCCCTGGGTAGAGGATCGCGACCCTTCCGACGGTTCGTTGCGACATCTCCTTCCTCCCGCGCCAGGCGCGCGTGCCGAGCCCCGCATCGAAGTTATGACGCGGGGCGCTCACGGTCGGTAAGTACCGGAAGAAACTGAATCCAAGGTCCGACAGCGTCGCGGTACTGCTTGGCCATCACGCGGCTGATCTGGGCGATGTGCCCAAGATCGTGCGCGACCCATGTCGCCAGAAGCTGATGCAACGATACGCGGCCGAACGTCGGATGAACGCCCTGCAGCTCCAACTGCGCAGGGGAGAGCTTCCACGAGCCGAGCAATTCGAGATTCGCCACCCGCAGTTGTGAGAACTCTGTGAGCAGTGAACGCATCGATCGGCCCACATTGCGCGTCTTGTGGCGAAAGCGATCGTACGGTTCGAACTGAGAGTCGGGAACCTGGGCCAAGATGATCTTCGCCCGCGGGATCCAATCGGTTTCCTCGCCATCAATCAAATGGCCCACGACGTCGAACGGGCTGAAGGTGTCGGGGCCTTCGTTGCCGCGAATCCACGGTTCGGGCAGCTCATCCAGAAGCGCGAAGAGTGTTGCCGGTGTGCGGCGCAGGACGTGTGTGGCATGCCCAATCTCAAAGTTCACGGGTTTGACCTCCGAATCGATTCACTTCTTCCGCCGCGGCCGACCACCTAAGAGCGCCGCCCATCCATGCGTCGCCGTCACGATCGCAACGGCGGCGACGCTACACGCTCACTTCGGCGCCTTGCGCGGCAACGTCGCTACGAACTCCAGGCAGATCGATATCCAAGTTTCCAGGTCGTGGTCTTCTTCCAGTCCATCTGGGTCGATGAAGACGTACCCTTTCATCGGGCGGCCGGTGAAATCCATCTTGCGCACGTGCGGCTTTGCCAACGCCTCCTGATGGCGAGTCGGTCCGACTCGGGCCATCAGCGTCGAACCCAAGATTCCAACGAACATGTTTCCGTGCAGCATGAACGCCAACCCACCGAACATCTCTCGCTCGGTGATTCCAGGTCGGTCATTGATGACGTCGCGAACTCGTTCGCAAAGCCCAGCGTCATAGGCCATGGGCGAAGCGTAGTCGCACTTGCGCTGATTGTGAACGGGCGAAAGTGCGGGGCTCAGTGCCGGTGGGTCTTCTTACTCGCGCGAACTCCCCAGGCTCGAGCCGTCAGAGCGATCGACCCATCGGGCTGCGTTCGGATCCGGCTTCGCAGCGAGTCGCGCAGGCGTGATCGCGCCGCTTCATCCAATGACATCGCGTAGGCCGGGGCAGGGCCCTGGCCACCCAAGAACGGTTGCCAGTAATCGTCAAAGTTCGTAAACGGTGTGGCGATATCGAGCGCCGTTACCTCGACTGCCTCGAGACCGGCGTCTGCGAATAGCGCCGCGAGCGCATCGGGTGTGCATAACGGGAAGCGCACCCCTTCGTCCAAGCTCGCAGCATTTCGATCAAGCGCAACAGCGGCATCCCAGAAGAGTCGAATCAACTCCATCTTTGCGGCGTAATCCCAAACGTACGCCGCGATGGTTCCGCCGCTGCTCGTTACTCTTCCCATTTCGGCGAGCGCTGCACGCGGATCGGGCACGAAGTTCAACATCAGCCCGGACACAACCACATCGACTGACGCCTCGCGCAGCGGAATCGCCAACGCGTCCCCTTGATGAAGCTGCGCTCGCCCCGCGAGATTCCGTCGCGCTGTTTCAAGAAAACCAGCGGAAGGTTCGACGCCAACCACGAGCGACGGCAACGCATTGTCGAGAATTGCGGCGCACAACGCCCCGGTGCCGCAGCCGACATCCAGCCATCGCTGGCCTGCGGGAATGCGTAGCCAAGAAAGAAACGGCACGGCAACTCGACGACTCCACCGACCGATGTACCGCTCGTACGGGTCACCGCGATCCCAACCGTCGGAGAGGTGTGACTGCGTCATGGGCTTGCGCCTGGCGCGGAGAACGTCACCGCGCTACCGATCGATAGCGGCGCGATGGCCGTGGCACATGACAGCTCGACTGTCTCACAGCTAACGCGGCACCGCTCGAACGATCCGCGTCACGCCGCCCAAGCGCATCACGCCATTCATTCGACGGCGCTCCACTTCGCTGGTGAACTCCTGTTCCCATGCTATCTGCTGATCCTCCGGCAAGTCGTTCAACAACGGCGTCAGCCCAAACGCGCGCACCCACGCAACCATCTCCTCCGCGGATTGCGCTTCGAACACCGGGACGTCCATCTCTTCGATGTGATCGAGCGCAAAGCCCGCGCGCGTGAGGTCGCGCTCGATACGATCGATGGTTGCGTAGCGAAACGTCCCTGGCGCTTCGAGGTCGATCGGCGTCAGCGGCTTGTATCGTTGCAAGAGATGTCGCGGCAGCGTGAAGTAGGGAACGCGCTCGGGCTCGGCCCAAAGTGCTGCGACCAGCACACCGGTGGACAACAGTGCGCGGTGCGCATTCTCCAGCGCCGTGACCGGTTGCGTCATGTACATCAGGCCCCAGCGAATGGTGGTTGCGTGGAAGTGGTTGTGCGGGATGCCCGCGAGCAATTCCGCGCTAGCAGCGCGTAGATCGAGGTTCGTGATCCCTTCGCGGTCGGCGCGCTGCCTCGCCATCTGCAGCATCGTGTCGGAGGGCTCGATCCCGACGACGGAGCCATGCGGCGCGACGCGATGCGCGGCGCGAATCGCCGGTTCTCCGCGACCGGTCGCGAGGTCGAGCAGATGCATGCCGGGCTGGAGGTTGGCGAGATCGAGCATGCGCTCGCTGACGGGAGCGGTGAGTCGCGCCTCGATGGCGTCGTATCGACGCCAGATTTCTTCGATGGAGAGGATCGGGTGGTTGGTGGCCATGCACGCTCGCCGTGTCTCTGTCGAGGGCACACTCTAGTTGATCGACGGCGTCAGCGAATGCATGAATCCTATTCGGACTTGACAGCCCCGCCCAAGTATCGGGCCGCCAACGGCTATTGATCGGCCGGCCTCGCGGAAAATGCATGGGTCACTCGCTCGACTACAGTTTCCCCTCTTTCCTGAGATCGGCGATGAACTCGTCGAAAGGGCGCGTTGGTTGGCTGGAGAGTTCGTCGAGTGCGGTGAGATCCATGAGGTCTTCCGCGAGTTGCAGTCGTACAGCGTCGTTGATCACGTCAGATACTGTTCGGTCCTCTGTTGCGGCCTTGAGACGGAGAGCCTTGTGCAGTGCTGCGTCGAAGTACACCGTTACTCGCCTTGATTCGGAGGTCATGCAGTGAAGATAGCTGTAAGACGCTATAACGTCAAGACGACATAGTCCTTCACCGTTGGCGGTCCCTGGAATCAGATAACGTCTTAAGAATCACTTGCACTATTAGAAATCATAGGGAACTATTTGGAACTAAGGAGGCTCGCATGGCGAGAACCAGGGCGAAACGGTCAAAGGCACGTGCGAAATCGGGGGTTCCGGAAGCAACGGGAGGCGAACAGGAGTCCGCGTCAAGCGCTACCTACAGCGCGCGATTTGATGACGGGCAGCGCCAGCTCCTTGAACAGGCGGCCAATCTCCAGGGCCAATCTGTTGCCCATTTCATACGTCTGGCGAGTCTGGAGAAGGCCGCGCACGTGTTGAATACGGGCGCCCCTACTCGCTTTGATTTCCATGGAGTTGCAGCCCGACTCGCGGAGCAGATGGTCCGTCCTAAGGTGCATTTCATGGGTCCGATGGACGAGGAGCTTCTAGAGGGGAATGTTGTTTCCGACGATTCCGTATCAGTGGTACCGGACAGCTATTCATCGAACGACCTCGCTGAGATCGCTCGTGCGATCGAACTTGGTGGCGCAGAGTTCTGGCGGATGGTTTACGCTGGCTGCATCAGTCGTCTCGCGCCCGGGTCTCAAACACTCCCCGAACCCGTCGATCCAAAGCAATTCACGCAGAGCAAATGACGCTCCAGGTGCGGGGTGACCGATGAGTGCGCGGAAGCGAGTTGGCAAAGCCAAAACGAGTTCGTCGGCGGGTTCAGCCAGCACTCGGCGTCCACCCGCTGTGAAGACACCACGCGAATCCGTTGACCCGCGGCGACGGGAATATCGACTCCTGATCGCGAAACGAGTTGAGAAGCAAATCGAGGCCCTGCCGATAGAGATCCGCAGACTTGTTGTCGAGCGAGTTCTCAGGCTTGCTTCCGAGCCGCGGCCACCGGGATGTGAATCTTTGGCGGGCCGGAGCGGCGCCTACCGAGTGAGGCAAGGATCGTACCGAGTGGTGTACGAAGTCAACGAAGAAGAGCGCGCTGTGATCATCGCGAACATCGGCCACCGCAAGGATGTCTACCGGTGAGCGGTGGCCCCACCCGCGGTTGGTTCGATCCGCTATTGCTGCTGGCAGAAACCCAGTCCCGCTATTTCATGGAGCGGCGCTGAATTGTAAGCACTGGATCGCAGTGCGTCGGCCAAGCGCGAAGTCGAACGAGTCGCTTTCCTCACTGTGTTGACCTGCGCTCAGAACAAATCACGAAACCTGGTTCACGATCACAACGAACGGGACCGGCATTCC
>CAZAHQ010000086.1:0-10590 GCA_964484415.1 uncultured Acidobacteriota bacterium
GTCGGGATTCGGCGCGCGGTCGGTGGTTACGATGCCGATGGGGTCCCTCGAACTCGCTGGGCTCAGATGCTCGATCCGTTCGCAGAGCACTTCCACCGCGATATCGCGCAGCACTACATCGGAGAGAAGTGGGCCGGCAAGGTGACGCCGCTGTTGCTGACGTTCTTCTTCTTCATCCTGACCTGCAATCTGCTGGGGTTGGTGCCGCTCACCGAACTGATCGAGTTGGGCTACTACTTCGCTGGGTCACATCCGCCCGAAGTGCTGCTGGGCGGAGGGACGGCTACCGCGAACTGGAATGTCACGTTGACACTCGCCGCGCTCGCTTTCGTTTCGATCATTGTCTACGGCAGCATGAAGCACGGAGTGGTGGGGCATTTTTCGCATCTGGCGCCGAGTGGAATGCCCTGGCTGATTCGGTGGCCTTTGTTGTTGCCGATCGAGATCATCTCGATGTTCGTCAAGCCGGTCGCTTTGACGATGCGACTTGCGGCCAACATGAGCGGCGGTCACATCGCGATCTTGGCGGTGTTGTTCATTCCGGTCCTAATCAAGTCCACATTGGTCGGTATCCCGGGAATGGCGATCGCAACCGGTATCCTGCTGCTCGAGGTCATCGTTTGTTTCGTTCAGGCTTATGTGTTCGCCCTGCTCACTGGCGTGTTCATCGGGCTGGCGATCCACGTTCACCATTGATGAAGAAGATCGTGCGCCGGGCCCATGCGGGTGACCGGCGGGAGGAATGAGAGAGATGAGCAAGTTGCTGAAGTTCGTTGGTTTGATGTTGGTCCTGGGCGTCGTGTTGCTGGCGCCGGGCGCTGCCTTCGCTCAAGACGGCGGTGCCGCCGGAGCCGCTGGAAACGCCATGGGTTACTTGGGCGCAGGGATCGGCGCCGGCCTCGTGGCAATCGGCGCCGGTCTGGGTCTCGGCCGACTCGCTGCGGCCGCCGGTGAAGGGGTGGCCCGTCAGCCCTCCGCAGCCGCGAGCATCACGGGTGCGGTCCAGTTGCCGATGTTCTTGCTCGAGGGAACCGCCATCATCGGCCTGGTCGTTTGCTTGCTCATCGTCTTGACCAAGTAACGGCTCGTTGACGAGCGGAGGTGTCATGACACCCTTGGCGACGCTTGCTCTCCTCGCATCCGAGGGTGGCGGCAGTCCCGTGGAGAAGTTGCTCTCGGCACAACCGGGAATCTGGTTGTGGACGTTGGGCATATTCATCCTGCTGTTGCTGATTCTCTGGCGCTTCGGTTTCGGGATGATGATCGCCGCACTCGAACGCCGAGATCAGGCGATTCGTGGCGCGGTGGAGCAGGCCAAACGCGAGCGGCTCGACGCTGAACGGCTCTTGGCAGAAGCCAAGGAGCAGGTAGCGCGGGCGCGTCGCGACGCGGCGGAAGCGGTCGCGCAGGCGCAGGCCGAGGCGACTCGCGAGCGCCAGAAGATCGTCGACTCGGCGCGCGAGGAGTACGACAAGACGGTGGCTCGCGGCCGCGAGCAGATCGCCAACGAAACGAAAGCCGCCTTGTCGCAAATCCGCGGTGCGGTGGCCGGCCTGGCACTCGACGTTGCCGGCAAACTGATGCAGCGCTCGATGGACGCTCCGGCGCAGCGCGAGTTGGCTGAGAAGTTCGTCGCAGAGTTGGAGGCTGCGAAGAAGCAGCAGCCGTCGGCTTGATCGAGTTGTTCTTGATTCGTTGACCCGGGGCGCCTCGCGGCGCCCCGTTTCGTTTTAGTCGACTACCACGCGTAACCGAAGGAAAGGGCGTAGCGAAGGGTGTTGAAGTCAAACACGTCGTTGCCGCCGAATGTGCGGCGTACGCCGCCGCCCACATGCCAGTGCCTCGAGATCGTCCACTCCAGTCCCGCCTCCAGATACTCGTGGGTCTCGCCGCTCGGATGGTAGTCGAGCCAGGTCGTTTGCGATGTGGACGGGTCTGACTCCGTCACCACGAGATCCGCTTCGAGCCGCGTAAGGCCTGCACCGAAGACCGGATGGACTCGCCGGTCGACCCATGGGCGATAGGAAACTCCGAGTGATATCTGCGAGATCTCGACCTTCGTGGAGCCGACCTCCTCACAGGGGATGCCGACATCGAGACAAAACGGGGATTTCTGATCGACCCTTTGAAATCCGAGCGCGATCCGCACCGGCCACGAGTCAGGGGCCCACTCCACTCGGAGGCCCGCTCCATCGAGCGCATCGAAATCGCTCAAACGCGAGCCGGTAAGGTCGGCCCGTTGCAGTTCAAGGTCGACGCTCCCCCCTGCGATCGCCTGCGACGTTCAAGTCAGGAGCAGCGCGCCAACGGCGGTGCAGTTCGCAATCAGAGTTCGATGGTGAGGCGCTGACCCATCCTACTTTCGATCGGGAACGGTTCTCTGAGTTCAGGGGAGAACCGCCGAAATCGCGCGGGCTGCGAGGTACGCCTCGGCGCGTTCACGCAACCACGCAACCCACCGATCGATCGTCTGGATGTTCTGGTCGACCGGCGCGAACATCACGAACCAAAAATGTGTGGTCGACTCGGTCACAGCTGTCCGCAGTGAGTCTGCCGATGGATTGCCAAACGGGCCGAGATCGTCGGCAATCGTCAGTCCGCCCTCCAATTGGATCTCGGGCTTGCGGATCCCCGCGTACGATTCTCCTGGCCGACCCCGGCGCACCCTCAACGCCCCGAGAGGGCTGAGCTTGTCGGCGTCGTAGAGCCCGACGGGCAGGCCTGATATCAGCGCCCACAGATTGGCCAGGTCGACCGCAGGGTGCACTTGCGGAAAGTCATCGCCGCGCAGCAGCCGACGCATGAGTGCTTCGGGGCTGGGCCGATGACGGGTGGGATCGATGCCGAGCGCGTGATAGAGCGCTCGGGCCGGTTTCAACAGCTCGATCTCCCCAGCGCTTTTTCCCGCATGGTCGTGACGCATGCGTGCGACATGAGTCGCGATCTCGAGCCCGAGTTCCTGGCCGGCCTCGGGCGGTGGCGTGCCCCACGCCTCGACCAGACCCAGTGAGATCAATCGTTGCGTTTCTTGATCGCGGCTGACCCGATCGAGGATCAAGCTCCCTCCTGCCGTCGCGGCGGTTGCAGCTTAGATTAAGCTGCCACTGGCCTGGACCCTGGGACCTACTAGATGACACGTTCCGACGTGCCGCAAACGATCGGCCGTTATGAAATCCGAGAACGCCTGGGCCGCGGGGCCGTGGGTGAGGTGTTCCTCGCGCGCGATCCGCTGCTGGATCGATATGTCGCCATCAAAGTGCTGTCGGTGCTGGGTGGGCTGCCGTCCGACGAACAGCAAGAGGTTCGGGCTCGCTTCCAGCGTGAGGCGCGTGCTGCAGCAGCGCTTTCGCACCCTTCGATCGTGACGATTCATGATGTTGGCGAGCATGAGGGTGTGCCGTTCATCGCGATGGAGTATCTGCGTGGTGTCACACTCGATCGCCACACCCGCAGCGGCCATCTCCTGCCGCAAACGCAGGTTCTGGCCTGCGGTCGCCAGGCGGCGCAGGCGCTCGCCGAGGCTCACACGGCGGGGATCGTTCATCGCGACATCAAACCTGCCAATCTGATCTTGCTCGAGGACGGATCGTTGAAGGTTGCCGACTTCGGGCTAGCCAAAGATCCGCGAACGTCATTGACCAGCGATCAATCGCTCTTGGGGACACCAAACTACATGTCTCCCGAACAGATCGCGGGGCGGCCGCTCGATGGCCGGTCCGATCTGTTCTCGTTGGCGGTCTCGTTGTTCGAGTTGATCACCGGCCATCGGCCGTTTGCGGGAGAGTCGATCTCCTCGGTGTTGTATCGCATCGTCAACGAGCCGCCCCGCAAGGTGAGTGAACTCGCGCCCGGGGCGATGCCGGAGTTCGACGCGTTCTTCGATCGTGCGTTGGCCAAAGACCCGGGCCAGCGATTTCCGAACGCGTCAGAATTTGCCAATGCGCTCGACCAGTTGCGCTCACGTTTGACTGGCGAATCGGCGCCGGCACAGCGACCGATACCAGCACCACCGCGCCCAGCCGATCCACTCAGCGCCACATCGCCCACGACCAGCGTGAACGCGATAGCGAGACGGACCCCACGGCGCCTCTGGCTGTACGCCGTACCGTTCTTGTTCTTGATCGGATTGGCAGCTCTGTGGACCGCCCCACGCTGGATCGGGTGGGATCCGCTCGGGGCGCAACGCGTCGGTGTCGAGGATTGGTTGAGCGCCCACCTCGGCTCTGTCGGCGCGTCGATCCGTATGAGTGAACCGGAGCGGGTCTATCAAATCGCCACCGTTCCTGCCGGGTTGCGGCTCGAAAGTTCGCCGCCAGGGTTGATCGATGAGGAGGGCCGGCTTCGTATCAGAGGCAAACTCGCGACTCCGATAGAGATCGGGATCAACGATCCGTGCTGGGTTGGAACTGCCTCTGTGAGCGGCGGCGAAACGCTCGAGAGGATTCAACTCGAGGCGCAGCCGGCACGCGTTCGGATTCCACTGGTGAGCGACCCCGCGACGGCGACGGTGGCGCTCGATGGGGCGACACTGCCGTCCACGACGCCGGTCGAGTTGGATCTTGCGGTCTGTGACTCACATTCATTGCAGATTTCGGCATCAGGCCGCGTGACAGCGGAGATTGCGCTCGCGGCTCGAGAGGTGGACCGCTGGCGCGCCACGCTCTCGGCTGTTTCCCTGATCGCTGCTCAGATTCCAACGGGCATCCTGCGGATCCCAAGATCCGGGGAGTACTCGCTGGTGATCGAGAACTCGGCTGGGCAACGGGTCGGCGCGAGCGGTTCGAGCATCACATTGCCGGTGGGCAAGCAGCGACTGACCTTGCGTGCGCCCAGCGTCCTGTACGAGGAGCGGATCTTGGTAGAGATCGCGGCAGGAACGACGACACTGCAGCACAATCTTCCGAAGTTAGGGATGCTTACCGTATTCGCGGTGCCTCCTGGAGGGCGTGTGCTGATGCACGGCGCGGATCATGAGGCGATCGAGGTGGGAACCACACCGCTCCAGGAGAAGGCGGTGGTGGAGGGGGAGTACGCCGTGATCGTCGAACATCCTGACGGTGCCGGGACGGTGAAACGGAGTGTGCGCGTGACGGCGGGACGTACCGAAATCCTCAAGATCGGCAAGGACCAATGGCGCTGAACCAGAGCCGGACCGTTGGGGTGATCGCAGCGATGCTCTGCGGTGTGATCATGCCGGCGAGCGCGCAGTCCGCCCCTGCGGTGACAGACCGTCGTATCACCGCGGCGCGCGAGTTGGAGAACTCGGGACAACTCGATGCGGCGCGTCAGCTTTATCGGGAGATCGCGGCGTCGACAGCTCCCACGGAAGCGATTCCGGAAGCTCTGCTTTCTCTGGCACGTTTGGCCTGGGCGGTTGACGATCCGGCGCGACTCGGTCGTGAACCGGTACCGCAGGGTCTAGCGCTCGAAGCTCGCACCCAACTCGAGACGTTGAGAGTCAAGTACGACCGGACACCTCAAGCAGCAGAAGCACTCTGGCGATTGGCTCTGCTCGAACTCGAGCCCAGCTCGCCTTACTACGATCCCGCTGATGCGGCGGCCCAGCTAAGAACATTAACCGTTATCGCTCCCGATTCGCCTCGTGTACCTGCGGCGCTCGTCTTGGCCGCCGAGACCGAGAGTCGCAACGGCCGCTTGACGCAAGCTGCATCGATCGCCTTCTCGATGTTGTCAGACCACCCTGCGGCACTCGAGTACTGCTCACGCGCATGGCAGGTCTTGGCTGATGCAGATCTCGCCACGCCACGCTACGGTGAGGCGTTGAGTGCACTCGGGCGCGCTGCGAACTGCAATGGTCCTGCCGCACCGGCCGAGGTTGCAAAAGCGCGCGCGCGCCTGATCGTTCGTCAGTTGAACCGCGCTCCGGGCGTGATCGTTACCACGCCGGTTGAATCGGCAGCACCGTTGGCGCTTCGAGACCCCCAACTGACGTTCGATACCGACGGCAGACTCTGGATCGGCTCGCAGAAAGACGGGATGCTGATGGCGCTACGCAATGACCGGATCATGGAGAAGATCCCGCTGCCGGGGAGCGTGGCGAGCGGTTTCGATGCGTGGAGTAGGCGCTGGACCATCGTTGGCCCAAGAGTGATCGCTCCCCCCGGCGCCGGTGAGTACCCGTTACCGGCTGGTACGGAACCGGTCTCGATCGCCCCTGTCGGTGCGAAACTCGTTTGGATTGCCGATGCCGATACCAACCGCGTCATCCGCTTTGGCTCAGGTGGAAAGATCGAGGTGACGGCTGCACTCCCTCCCAAGGCAGAGCCGATCAAGCTGCTGGCTACTCCGGAAGGGGGCGTGTGGGTGCTTGATGACAAGGCGACCGGAGCGCTGCACCAAATTGCGCCGACGGGTGCCCTGCAGCGCACCATTTCGTTCGCGGGCTTGGCGACGCGAGTCGTCGATGTGACGCGCGATTATCTGGGCACGCTCTACCTGCTCGACGCCAAGAGTGCCTCCGTCATCGTGGTTTCACCTGACGGGAGGCCGCTGCAGACACTCGCGCTGCCGCAGCAGGGTGACGCGGCATTCAGTCGGCCCGTGGCGCTCGCAGTCGACCGGGATGGATCGGTGGCGATCTACGACAGCAAACGAGGAAAAATCGCATGGCTACGGTAGAGCGTGCTCTTTGGGTGTGCGTTGCCCTTGCAGCGTTGCCTTCCGTCGCGGCTGCGCAGTCGCCTGCATCCGAAGCGCAGCCGGTGGCGAACCTCGATCCGCTTTCAGCGTTGCAACAAGCAGAACAGCTGCTCGGTGAGGCCGAGTTCGAATCGGCATTGGTGAGTGCGCGCGCTGTTGTTGCCGCGCTGCAACCCCCGCCCGGCACACCGCGCCCACAGGGCGAGCAACGCATGCGGCTCGCGCGAGGTTACGACATCGAAGCGCAGTGTTTGTTCAATCTCGGCCGACAGAAGGAAATGCGCGACGCGATGGAGCAACTGCTCGCGTTGGTCCCTGGCTATCAGATCGATCGATCGACGGCCGGCCCGCGCATGGCAGAGGAACTCGAGCGACGACGCAAGGCGACCATCGGTACCATCGCTGTGCAATGTGTGCCGGTCGCCTGCGACAGCATCGAGGTCGACGGAGATCCGCAGGCCCCGAATGCCGAGAGTCGATACTTGGTGCCTGCGGGCGACCGCCGTGTCCGATTGGGCCGGCGGAATTTCCAGTCACAGGATCTACCGACGGTGCGTGTCATGCCTGGCGAAGTCTCGACCATCAACGCCTCGTTGCAACAGATCTCTCGCGATGTAGTGCTCGTTACCGATCCGCCCGGGGTGAGCGTGGTGATCGATGGTCGTGAGTTCAGCGTTAGCGAACGAGGCGAGGCCGCAGTCTCCAAACTCGTGACCATCCCCGAACTGACGCCGGGCGATCACGTCCTCGTGCTCAATGCGCCGTGCCGGCGTCGATTGGAGCAATCGTTCGATCTATTCCTCGATGCTCAGGAGCCGGGCCCGTTGGATCTTGGTGTGTTGAAGTTGGCCGAAGCGCACGCCAGCATCGAACTCGCACCGACCCGCGCCGTCGGTGAGTTGTTCATTGATGGCAAACCTGCTGTGGTGGGAGCCAATCAGGTATGTCCCGGCGCACGCGCCGTGTCATGGCTCGTGGCCGGTCGGCGCGTGTGGTTCTCGACTGCCGATGTGCGTGAGGGAGAGTCGCTCGCCCTCACGCTGGAACCTCGGCCGACGCTGTTGATGCTGGCGCCGAGTGTGCTTCGCGGATTTCCTTCGGATGCTTGGAACACCATCGTGCCGACACAGGATGTTTCCGATCTGCGGGGGACCGTCACGCGCCTGATTCCGCGAGGAAATCAGCTTCCGATCTTTCCAACATGGATCCGCGGCAAAGACGCTGGGCTTGCCGATCGATTGCGAGTTGTCGCGCCCGAGGCCGACCTGGCTGCAGTCGTCGTAGATGGCCTGGATCCATTGCAGCCTGCGACCGGTGTGGTGTTGGTCGACGTTCGGCGTGGCGCGTGGGAACTCACGGCGTGGCGCGACGGAGAACAGGCGAAGCCCGAGTTGCTGGCTGAACTGAACCAGCCGTGGCCTCTCACTCAGCTGTTGTTCGGGTTCGACCTGATCGATGACGGAACGGCAGTGCTTATCGGCGGTGTACTGCCCGGCTCTCCCGCCGCGCAAGGCAAGCTTGCCGATGGGATGACGCTGCGATCGATCGACGGGGCGTCAACCACTCCAACCGCGGAGACGCTCCGCGCCAGCAAGGCCGAACCAATGGCTCCACTCACGCTGTCGCTCAGTTCGGGATCGCAGCGAATCGAGACGCAACTCGCACCCGTCACGACGATCACGGTGCCGCCGCCGCCAGCGCTTGCCGGCAAATCATTGCTTCCTCAGTTAGCACGCTGTGAGGTTCTACGGGTCGCAGGTGACCCGCTTCAGACGATGGCGTGTGCGGTCCATGCGGGGATGATCTTGGTGGCGCTAGGACGCGACGAAGAGGCCGCGACGACGCTGGATCGCGCGGCCATCGATGTCAACGCCGATCCAGCGGGCGACGTGCGCGGCACCGTCGCCTTCGAACTCGAAAGACTGTTGAGGCGAGCCGGTCGCACTGATTACGCCGAGGAAGTTCATGGGCGGTGGATCGCCCTGGTCACAGCTCGGTATGGAGGTCGCAACGGTCCACCGCTGCGCCACGCTGCGTTGACGTCGTCGTCCCAATCTCGATAGAATCCCCCCGTCCTCGGCGCAGTTGGCGTTTCACGATCCGATTCGGTTCGAGACCTGGCGCAGATGAGCCAGCCCCAACAGCAAGACCCCTTCGGCACGACTGCGCTCGTAGCGCTCCTCGATTTCATCGAGCGCCCTGCGGCGGTCGTTGCCGCCGGTGGGTCCATCTTGGGAAGCAATGCGGCGTTTCTGCGCTTGGCCGAGACATTGGGGGATCCGGCGCCCGTAAGCCTCAGAGCGGTGCTTTCGGCCGAGGCGCTTGCTGAAGTAGAAAAGAACGTCGATCCCGCGTGTTCGGCGCGCGCGCGAAGAACTCTCTGTTGTGTCGATGGGCTGCGCCGCCCTGTGCGCGTTGAGCGTATCGGGCGTGACGATGCGCCTCAGGGCAGCGCGGCAACACTGGTCGTGATCGAGCTCTCGAGCGACGAGGGTGCCTGGCCGGTATCGACCCGAGCCGAAGCTCTGCTGCGACACGATTTGGCGGGCCCGCTTACGGCAATTCTGGGCACTGCAGAGATGATCTTGCAGCGCGATCCCAACCTGCCACGCGAAACGCAGGAGAAGATCACACAGATTCTCGAAAACTGTACCCGCATGTCTCAACTCCTTTCCGCTTCGCGTCTCCGCGAAGAGGGCGATCCACGCCAAGGGATTCCTGATGAGTTCTAGTACAGCCGCACGTCGCGCGGGTCGTGGCCGAATCCTGGTGCTGGATGATGATCGTGCGTTGTTGAGGATGACCTCTGAATTCCTTCGGAGCATCGGCCACGATGTCGAGGAGGTCAGCACACTCGAACAGGCCCGCATGCGCGTCAAGGCGCGTCCCTACGATGTCGTACTCACCGATCTGGTTCTGGATCGGGGCACAGGATTGGATCTCCTCAAAGATGTGCGCGACGCCGAGATGAGGTGCGAGGTCATCATCATGACCGGGCACGGCGGTGTCGATGCTGCGATCGAAGCAATCAAGGGCGGTGCCTATGACTTCGTGACGAAGCCGGTCTCGCTTTCTCGATTGCAGATCGATGTCGACAAGGCCTTGGAGAAGGTTCGGCTGCAAGACGACCTGCGCGAGCTGTCGAGAGACTCGCGCACCCGGTTCGGTGGATTGACGGGGATGTCCGCGACGATGCGATCGCTGTTTGCTCTCCTGGATCGAGTCTCTGCTGCCGACAGCAACGTGCTCCTGCTCGGCGAGTCAGGCACCGGCAAGGACGTAGCGGCCCGTGCTATTCACGATGCCTCGCCGAGACGAAACGGACCTTTCGTCGCCGTTCACTGTGGGGCGTTACCGGCGGAGCTTCTGGAGAGCGAGCTGTTTGGCCACGTGCGAGGCTCGTTCACCAGTGCCGACCGCGATCGCAAAGGACTTTTCCTGGCTGCCGACGGCGGGACGATCTTTCTCGATGAGTTAGGGACAGCTCCGCTCTCGGTCCAGGTGAAACTGTTGCGCGTGCTGCAAGAGCGAGTCGTTCGCCCCGTTGGAAGCGAGAGCGCCTCGCCCGTGAACGTGCGGGTCGTGGCCGCGACAAACGCAAACCTCGAGGTCGAGATCGCGGCGGGGCGATTCCGACAAGACCTCTACTACCGGCTGGCGACCTTCGTCGTCGAACTGCCTCCGTTGCGCGATCGGCGTGAGGACCTTCCCGTGCTCGCCGCTGAGTTGATGGAGCGGATCGCGACTCGCACCGGGAGGCGCGTGACGCTCTCGGCTGGTGCACTCGGCCGGCTCGTCGCGTATGACTGGCCGGGGAACATTCGCGAACTCGAACATGTCCTCGAGCAAGCCACCATCCTGGTGCATGGAACCACCGTTCGATCCGAAGATTTGGCGCTCGCAGATCCCGGTCCGGGCGAGAAGATCATG
>CAZAHQ010000087.1:0-10425 GCA_964484415.1 uncultured Acidobacteriota bacterium
AGGTCATAGAGCGCGCTGGGAGTGATCGGTTCGACATCCGGACTCGTTGCCAAAGACCCGGCGAATCCCTGCCAACGCGGGGTCGCAGCGGCCGGGCCAACCGCGTAGACCCCACCCGGCCACTCTCCCGCCGCGGCGTGTCCACCCACAAAGGCATCGAGTTCAGGGTGTGTCCGGGGTTCGGGCGCTTCGGTCATTGGGTCGATCATCACGCACCCAGCCCTGAGCCGCCAACACAGCGGTTCACCCTGGATCGCGTTCGATCTGAGCGACGATGCGACGTGCGAGCTTGAGCGCCGCCAACCCATCTTCGCCGGCACACGGTACTGGCGATCGCTCGCGAACTGCCGTAACGAACGCGCCCAACTCGCGTCCCAGAGGTTCGTCTTTCGGAACCTCTACCTGCTCTCGAACCACCTCGCGGCCACCGTTGGTTGTGGTGACGACGCGATTCACCTCGAGCGTTCCAGCACCCGTATCGCACGCGAAGTAGGCACCGCGTTCGAAAACGCGAATCCGGCGCATACGAACCGCACTGATCCGCGACGCTGTCAGGTTTGCAGCAGCCCCCTGTGCAAACCGCAGGCGCACTGACGCGAGATCGATCTTCTCGGTGAGTGCGGGCGTCCCGCTGGCGTCGAGCATCACGACTTCCTCGCCACCCAAGAGGACTCGACTCAAGTCAAGATCGTGAATCATCAAATCGAGCACCACATCGACGTCGAGGCTGCGTGGGACGAACGGAGCCAGGCGATGGATCTCGATGAATCTCGGCCGCCGAAGGTGCTCCAACAGAGCCGCTACTGCCGGATGGAACCGCTCCGTGTGTCCGATCATCAATGCGGCACCGCGATCGGCTGCACGCTCGATCAACTTCCGGGCGACCTGCTCGTCAGGCGCGATCGGTTTCTCGACCAGCACAGGAACACCGGCATCGAGAAGCGGTAGTGCCGCCTCCAAGTGCGACTCGGTCGGTGTGGCAACGGATGCCAGGTCGACCTGGGACGCTAGTGCAGCGACAGACTCGAACACGCTCGCACCGAACTGCGCTGCGATCGCCGCAGCCTGTTCCGGATTGGTGTCGACGACCCCGACCAGCCGAACTCCCGGCATACTCGAATACAGTCGCGCATGGTGGCGCCCGAGATGCCCCACACCCACGACGCCGGCGCGCAATTCACTGCTCATTCGCCGTCAGCCTCCACCTGACCAAGGCGAATCGGCACGATGCCGCGGCGTGAGCCGCGAACGAAGTCCAAGACCACTCTGACCTCCTCGACATCACCCCACATTGCCTCGATCTCTGCCAGAGCATCGGCTCGCTTCAGCGAGGGCCGAAAAAGGGTTCGTACAGCATGGTCGAGCGCATCGATATGGCGCCGCTCCATCCCGCTACGCTTCAATCCGATGCGATTGATCCCATAGCAGTGAGCACGATTCCCCGCGGTGGTACAAAACGGCAGGCAATCTTGCGTGATCTTCGAGTAGCCACCGACATAGGCAGCCTTCCCGACGCGACAAAACTGGTGGACGCCCGAGTACGCTCCGATCACGGCGCGGTCTCCGATCTCGACATGTCCGGCGAGTGTTCCTGCATTTGCGAACAGGACACCGTCGCCGAGTATGCAGTCGTGCGCAATGTGAGCGTTCACCATGAAGTACCCGTGATTGCCAATCCGCGTGATTCCGCCGCCACCGAGCGTACCGCGATGAACTGTCGATCCTTCGCGAAAGACATTGCCGTCGCCGATCACGAGCCGGGTTTCTTCACCCTTGTACTTCAAATCCTGCGGAGGGAATCCGATCGAGCAGTGCGGGTAGAACTTGTTGTTGGCACCGACAGTGACATGGCTATCGAATACGACATGGGGACCCACCCACGTACCTGCCCCGATCGTCACGTTGGGGCCAATCACCGCAAACGGCGCCACCGTCACTTCCTCGGCGAGAACTGCCGAAGGATCGACAACAGCCCGAGGATCGATCTGTGTCACGGCTCACCTCTCACGGTCAACCATCGCGGACATCAACAGCGCTTCTGCGGCTACCTCTCCGTCGACCGTTGCCACACCTTTGGCCTTCGCAGCGCGAGAGCGCAGGTTCGTCAGATTGATATCGATGCGGAGGACGTCTCCAGGGACAACCGGGCGGCGAAAGCGGCACTCGTCGATCCCGGTGAAATAGATCAGTTTCGTGTCACGGTCCTGCACTTCGGAGAGAATCAGCGTCGCTGTCGCTTGGGCCATCGCTTCGATGATCAAGACGCCCGGCATCACGGGCATGCCGGGAAAATGCCCCTGAAAGAACGGCTCGTTCGCACTGACACACTTCTGTGCAACGATCCGCTTGAGGCGCTCGAACTCGAGAATCCTGTCGATCAACAAGAATGGATAGCGGTGCGGAATCGTCTTCATGATCATGCGGACATCCCAAATCTCACTCACCGCGCGTCCCCTTTTCCTCGCTTGCGGCACTCCACCGTTTCCAGAGTTCCGGTAGGCGAGCCTGGACCGCTACGATCCGTCGCCAGCGCGAGATCGGCATCGCCGGTATGCCTGCCACCATCTCGCGAGGACCCACATCGGAGAACACGGCACTCTTCGCCGCGACTGCCGAACCTGCCCCCACCGTCACGTGATCGGCAAGACCCGACTGACCGCCCATCATCGCGCCATCGCCCAGTGTGCTGCTCCCTGAGATTCCGGATTGCGCCGCGATCATCGCGTCGGAGCCGACGCGCGCGTTGTGCCCGATCTGCACCAGATTGTCCAGTCTTGCGCGCGCCGCCAATCGCGTCTCTCCGAACGTGGCGCGATCGACGGTAGAGTTGGCGCCGACCTCCACATCAGCCTCCAAAACGACGCGCCCGAGATGCGGCACTCGCACGACTCTCCCAGCTTCATCGCGAGTCTGACCAAACCCAGGTGCACCGATGACCGCTCCGGCGAAGATCACGCACCGATCCCCGATCACGGTTTTCGGGTAGATCACCGCCCGCGGATGGATCCAGACATCGGCTCCAACCTCGACGTGATCCATCAGCACGGCACCCGCTCCGATGACACTCGACGCGCCGATGCGAACGGAGTCCCCGATCGAAACGTGAGGTCCGATGTGTACACCGCCGGCAAGAATCGAATCGGGACTCACGACGGCGGTGGCATGCACTCCCGCGGCAGGACGCTCCACGGGATAGAGCAGAGCCATCGCCTCCGCGAACGAGGCTTTGGCCGCCGCGGCCGCGAGAACGGGGCGGTCTCCGAAGGCGCCCGCGAGCGACAGCGGAACGATCAGCACTCCCGCCTGCGAGGACTGGGCCGCTTGCAGATGCTTGCGATCAAAAACCCCAGCAAGCTCCCCTGGACCGGCCGACGCGAGGTCCGAAGCACCTTCGACCATTCGGTCCCCGCCGAGCGGGCAGTCGAGCCCGAGGGCCGACGCCAGATCGGCCAGACGCCAGGCACGCGCTCGGGCAGGGATCACTTCTTGACGGGCGCCGCGGCAGGCGCGGCTGGCGCAGGTGCAGCGGTCGATTGTTTATCGATCATCGCCGCCAAATCGGAGGTGATGTCGAGTGAGGCTGAGGCGTAGCCGATCACCTCGACGGGAAGAATGATCGAGAACCCCTTTTCCTTTCCATACGCGTTCACCGCTTCAAGCACGCGCCGTTGCCAACCCTCTTGCGCCTGCTCGACTTCAACGGTCACTTCGCGTGTCGCCGACTTCTGCGCCCCATCCAACTCGATCTGTTTTCGCTCGATCTTCAGCGCGAGTTCTTTGCTCTTGTCCGCCGATAGGCTTGTCGAGGTCTGCTGAAACTCGGTGTTCAACTTCTCGATTTCTTCCGAGAGCTTCTTCAGCTCCTCGCGCTTCCTTTGCTGAAGCGCGGTAAGCCGAGCCTGCAGCTTGGAGCCTTCTACGGTCTCCTGTGACAAGCGCTGTGCATCGAAGACGCCGATCTTGATGGCCTGCTGAGCCCACGCAGCCGGTACGACAACAACAAACGCCGCCGCTAAGGACACGACGAGGAGGCGCCCCAGCTTGATCATTCGAAACTCCTTTTCACGGTGCGCCGCAGGAGCGGCGCTAGAACTTACGGGTCGGGCATTCTAGCCCAGGCCCGGCAGCCAGCGCCCGGCCGCGAGAGGACCGAAACAAAAAGGCGGACCCCGCAGGGCCCGCCTGGCAAAACCGGCAGACGTTACTGAATCTATGCAGTCGTCAAGACGTTTCTGAAGGCCGGGTTTCCGTCGTCCCCAATCAGGACATCGATGTCCCCGGTACCCTGGATTTCACCTTGAATGATCTTCTCCGAGATGGCGTCCTCGAAGTAGCGCTGGATCGCACGCCGGAGAGGTCGCGCGCCGTACGATCTATCGACGCAGGTCTTGTCGACCAACCAGCGATAGATCTCGTCCCTCGGTACCAGGCGAATACCCTTCTCGGCCAGCGTTGCGTTGAGGTCCTCGAGCATCAGCTTGGTGATCTGTAGCAGTTCCTCGTCGCCCAAAGGATGGAATACGATGATTTCATCGACTCGATTGAGGAACTCCGGCGTCAGCGTGCGGCGCATCGCCTGGAGCACGACCTCGTTTTCGTTGGTCTTGGTCGTACCCCGTTGCGCGGGCGCGAAGCCAAGCCGCGAACGGTTGACCAACGCTTCCGAGCCAATGTTCGACGTCATGATGATGATGCAGTTCTTGAAGTCGACGGTGTCGCCCCAAGCATCGGTGATCTGGCCATCATCGAGCACCTGCAGCAGGATGTTGAGCACATCGAGGTGAGCCTTCTCGATTTCATCGAGCAGCACAACGGAGTACGGTTGCCGCTTGACGCGCTCCGTCAGCTGACCACCCTCCTCATGACCGACATAACCGGGAGGCGAGCCAATCATTTTGGCGACGGCATGCTTCTCCATGTACTCCGACATGTCGAACCGGATCATCGCCTTTTCGTTGCCGAACAAGAACTCGGCGAGCGTCTTGGCGAGTTGCGTCTTACCGACACCCGTCGGCCCCAAAAAGATGAACGACCCTACAGGCCGCCGCGGGTTCTTCAACCCCGCTCGCGAGCGGCGGATAGCGCGTGAAAGTGCCGAGATAGCCTCATGCTGCCCAATCACGCGCCCGTGCAGATGGTCCTCCATCTTCATCAGTCGCTGCATCTCTTCTTGTGCTACTCGAGTCACCGGAATGCCGGTCCACTTCGAGATGACCTCTTCAACATCGTGACGATCGACCTCGATCACGGTCTGCGCTTCGCGCTCGGCCTCCGACCGGAGTCCGTCGGCCTTCTCGCGCAGCGAGACCTCCTTGTCGTGCCAGGTCACCGCTTCATCGAAGTCCTTGCGCGACAACGCGGCCTTCATTCCCTCGACCGACTTCTGGATTTCTTTCTCGACATCGCGCAAAGCCCGGTAAGTAGTGCGCTTTCGCAGTTTGACCCACGCGCCGGCTTCGTCGATGACATCGATTGACTTGTCGGGCAGGAACCGATCGGTGATGTAGCGATTGGATTGGAACACCGCCGTACGAATTGCCTCATCGGTGTAGCTGACGCCGTGGAAGCGTTCGTACCGCTCCTTGATCCCAATCAGCACCTCGATCGTCTCGAGCTCCGAGGGTGGGTGAATCTTGATCGGCTGGAAGCGACGCACCAAGGCACGATCCCGCTCGATGTGCTTGTGATAATCACGCGGGGTTGTGGCTCCGATGCACTGGACCTCCCCCCGCGACAACGCTGGCTTGAGAATATTGGCAGCATCCAAAGAGCCTTCAGCCGATCCCGCCCCGATCAGCGAGTGGATCTCGTCGATGAACAGGATCACCTCACGCGCTGAGATCAACTCTTGGATGATCCCCTTCAGCCGCTCTTCGAACTGACCTCGGTACTTCGTGCCGGCCACGACCAGCGAAAGGTCGAGTGCGAGAATTCGTTTCCCGACCAACGACGGCGGGATCTCACCCTCCACGATGCGTGTCGCCAGGCCCTCGATGATCGCCGTTTTGCCGACGCCTGGTTCGCCCAACAAGACCGGGTTGTTCTTGCGGCGACGCGAGAGGACCTGGACCACGCGTTCCAACTCGGTCTCGCGCCCGATCAACGGATCGAAGCCGCCCTCGCGGGCGATCTTCGTCATGTCGCGCGAGAACTCGTCGAGGAACGGGGTCTCCTTCTTCTTGGCCGAGCCGCCCTTCCCCGAAGACATCGCTCGACGCTTCGCCAGGTTGATGATGTCCTCGCGAACTGTGTAAAGGCGCATCCCGCGCTCGGCCAATGTGCGGCCGGCCGGTGCATCGTCGACGCGAATCAAACCAAGCAGTAGATGCTCGACATCGACCGAGGGTGACATCAACCCGCGAGCTTCTTCTTGCGCACATTCGAGCACGCGTTTGACATCCTCGCCGAACGGAATGTCGACGCCGCGTGAGCCGCCCAGCATTCCGCCCTGACGGTTCTCGAGTTCGGTTCGCAGCAGATCCACCGAGATGTTGCTCCGGTGAAAGAGTTCGCGAACGAGCGGGTCGTCCTCGCGCAACAGCCCGATCAAGATGTGTTCCGTACCGATCACCGGCGCGCCACGCTGAGTCGCTTCGTAGCGCGCAAGGAACAGCACCCGTTTAGCCTTTTCCGTGAACTGCTCGATCATGGATTCACCGTCATGTTTGGGCCCGCGGCATCGGTCGCCGTTGGAGGCTCGAGGTCATCCGGGAACGAATCGGCCAGTCGGCCCTGTGCGAGTCGGACGATCCGATCGCAACGCCGGGCCAGCCGGCTGCTGTGTGTAGCGACGACCAGAGCGAACCCCAGTTGGCGCTGCAACTCGAACAAGAGATCGAGGACACGCGTGCCGGTGCGGGGGTCGAGGTTCCCGGTCGGCTCATCGGCAAAGACCGCCGAGGGCGAACCGAGTAGCGCGCGCCCGATCGAGACTCGCTGCTGTTCGCCACCTGAGAGTTCCGAGGGGAAATGAGTGGCTCGCGGCGCGAGACCGAGGGGCTCGAGGATCGTTGCCGCAGCCGAGAGCGCTTTGGAGGACGACCACCCCGCGACCAGGCCGGCCAGGGCGACGTTCTCGAGCGCAGTGAGCTCCGGGAGCAATCCATGGAATTGAAAGATGAACCCCACCTCGCGACGGCGCCACCGCGCACGGTCCTGAATTCCAAGGGGTAATTCCGCACCCCGATGAAACACCTGACCTGAGTCTGGCCGGTCGAGCCCCCCCAAGACGTTGAGCAGGGTGCTCTTGCCGGTCCCGGAGTCACCGCAGACTGCCAGCGACTCGCGAGCACGCACAGCCAGGTCGGCACCATCGAGCACCAGAATGGTCTCCTCGCCGTCCACGACTCGGCGCCGATAACTCTTGCGAACCTGACGCGCCTCGATCAGCGCCGGCTCAGTCATGACGCAGGGCCTCGACCGGGTCGAGTCGCGCTACCCGCCATGCCGGATAAAGGGTGGCGAGCACCGCGACGCCCAGTGACATCCCAACCGTGGCAACGATGTCCGACCACTGCAATCGGAACGGAAGGTGATCCAGCAAGTAGACCTGGGGGTCGAGTTTGATCACCGCAAAACGATCGAGCAGCCAGGCGGCAGAGACACCCAAGGCTGCCCCACCCAGAGTGCCGGCCACACCCATCGCCAATCCCTGGTAGACGAAGATCCGCATCAGTCCGACAGGAGTAGCGCCCATCGCCGCCAAGACACCAATCGATCGAACCTTCTGCATGACTGTCAACACCAAGGTACTGACGACCCCGAATGCTGCGACAAGCACGATCAAGCCGACGGCCACGAACAGCAGCAGCTTCTCCAAGCGCAGTGCCGAAAACAGTGTGGTGTAGTGACCGTAGATATCCTCGACGACGTAATCAGACCCCAACTCACGACGCAGCGTTTCGGTCAACTGCGGCACTGCACCGATCGCGGTGGTTCTTACGGCGATACGCTGCGCCGCTGTATCCAAGCCGTAAAGGTCCCGCGCTACGCTCAGATCGATGAACGCCCAGGTGGAGTCGTATTCCTCGTATCCTGCAGCGAACAGTCCGACAACAGCGAATGTCTTGCCACGTAGAGTGGGGCGCTCCGAGAACGTCAGGTCGGGCTGCGTCACCCGAACCTGGAGTAGATCACCCAAGCCGACACCGAGCCGCTCGGCCAACTCTCGCCCCAGGACGATTCCCGGTCGACCGTGCTCGCCGAGTGCAAGATCTTCGAACCGCCCCTCGATCAGCGTCTTGGCGATCGAGGAGACACGGCCGCCACGTGCAGGATCGACGCCGTGCACCGAGCCAAACTGCATGCTGCCGCCGCGCGGAATCAAGACACCAAAGCCCTGCACCAGAGGCTCCGCTGCAACGACCCCCGGCATCTGCTCGATGCGCGCTATCAACGGTGCAGGATCGGTGATGCCGCTCTCCGTCGCCGACAGCACCCAGGCGTGAGCGTTCGCATCCAAGATGTGGCGAAACGTCTCTTGATGAAATCCTGTCATCAGCGCCAGCACGATGATCAGCGAGGCCACACCCAGCAGGAATCCGAGGGCGGAGATCACGCTGATCAGCGAAATCAGCCCTTGGCGTCGGGCCCGGACGAACCTTTTTGCAAGGAAGAAGGCCAAACGGTGATCGGCACCGCGCGATTCCTCGAGCTGCAATGGATCCGCCGCGTCGATTCCCGACTCACGGGGCACGACGAGCCGTCCATTGCCCGCGCGGTAGTCCGCCCTGGACCAGTTCGAAGTTCTGCCATGTGCCCCTCAGTCGCATCCCGTCACTATCGAGCGCCCCTTCGATCTCCGCATCGCGACCGCGCACGGCATCGATGCGTTGCAGATAGAGCTTTCCGTTCACGAACGTGCCCTGCAAGCTCCCGCTCATCCCATTGGAGAGTTTGTATTGGCCCGTAACCAACGTTCCGGACTGATCGAGATACAACGTTCCCGCAACGCTGCCGGGCATCCAGACCAGGTCCCATACGCCGGTCAACGGCTCCTGACCGGTGGGGCGCGCGCCGCGCAGCTCGGTCAGCCTCAGCATGAGCGCGTCACGTTCATGAATCAGGCGCCAAACCTCATCGATCCGTCGGTCGGTGATTTCTCTACTCGAAGCCGCTTGCGCGCGCGCCTGCCGCACCGCCTCAACCAGCTCGTCGAGGCGTTCACTCGAGAGGTCCTTGGCCCGAACCAACTCGCGATCGAGTCCATCTTCGGCTGCCGCCAGCCGTCGCTCGGCTTCGGCCCGCCGCATCGCTCCCTCCCGATACGACCGAGAGGCTTGAACGATCATCGTCCGCACCAGTTTCGCGCGCTCATCGATCGACACGATCAGCGCAGCCAGCTTCGCCGAGTCCAATGGGGGTCGTCGCTCGCGACCGGCGTCATCGAAAGTCGGATCTGTGAGGGAGTCGGGCTCCTCCGAACGTGGCAACGAGGGGGCCAATGCAGTCGAAGCGACTGCCACCAGTGCGACGACGAGGCGAGCTCTCCCTTGTGGCAACAGCTTGTCTAGGATTCCCATTCGGGCTCCGTACGCGGAGCGGTCATCGTAGCGTTGCGCCTGCGCTGCGGACAAGACGCTTGGTTTTCATGGTCGGTTCGGCCCATCGGCCTCAACCTGCCCGCGGTGCCACTCCGGATCCTCTTCGGGCGGCGGAACGTGCGCTCGAATGGTCATTCCATCGAACAGTGGACTCAACAGATAGCACGCCAACCAAACCACCAGCGCCCACTCGAACCAAAGCACGAATGCAATGAAGACCGCGGCGACGAGTGCCAGTTGCCGGTACGGCTTGGGGCCGACTCTGAGATCCTTGAATGTGCGAAAACGAATTCGGCTGACCATCAGGAGAGCCGCCAAGGCCACGACCAAGGCGTGCAGTGCCGCCCACGCGCTTGAAGGGAACGGCTGACCCTCGAGCAAGAACACCGGACAGGACGCAATGGCGGCCGCGGTTGGAATCGGCAGGCCGGTGAAGTACCGCAGGTCGTGAGTCGGCGCGCTATTGAAACGGGCCAAACGAAGCACGCCGCACGCGGCGAACAGGAAACAAACGGCCCACCCCGGCCTTCCGAGTTGGTTCAACCCCATGTGAAATACGAGAGCTGCGGGCGCTACCGCAAAACTGACCGTATCGGCCAACGCATCGAGCTGCTCACCGAATCGTCCATCCGAGCCGACCATGCGCGCTACGCGCCCATCGATCCCGTCGAGGAAGAATGCAGCGACGATCAGCCACGCCGAAAACAGGAACTGCCCGCGCGAGGCCATCAATATGGCGGCGAAACCACACAGCATGTTCCCAAGGGTGATCGCACCGGGGAGCACGCCCCAATGACCTCGCATCCGCTGCCCGAAACGGCGATCGCGTAGCCTGATCCGGCGTTGAAATGGCGCGCTCACTGGCTTGCCTTGCCTGACCAAC
>CAZAHQ010000088.1:0-10346 GCA_964484415.1 uncultured Acidobacteriota bacterium
CTCAAACATCTTTGGCACAAGAAGCTGCGCACGTTGCTGACGGTCTCGGCGATGGCTGTCTGCATCTTCATGTTCTGCTTTCTGGAAACGGCTATCGATGGGATCAACTACGGACTCAGGAGTGCGAACGACGGTCGACTGATCACTCGGCACTCGGTCAGTCTGATCTTTAATCTTCCACTGACCTACGGAGAGAAGATCGCGAAGCTCCCCGGCGTCGAGCGCGTCGGTCACGGCAACTGGTTCGGTGGGCAACGGAAGTTGGGAGAGTTCAAGGATTTCTTCCCGAACTTCGCGGTCGACAACGACTATCTCGATTGCTACCCGGAGTACATGCTTCCGCCCGACCAACGCCGCGCCTACGATCGGGACCGCCAGGGCGCAATCGTCGGACGAGAACTCGCCACCAAGTTCGGGTGGAAACTCGGCGATCGGTTCCAACTGTCGCCATCGATTCCGTATTACCAAACGGGCCGCCCCTACGAGTTCGTGGTTCGCGGCATTTACGACACCGATCCCGTGAAGTACCCAGCCACCAATCTCGGCATCATGTTCTTGCACTGGGACTACGTGTTCGAAGCTACCAATCGTCGCGCCCGGATCGGTACCTATGTGACGAAACTCTACGACCCGCGTGAAGCTGGCCGCGTCAGTCAACTCATCGATTCGCAGTTCGCCAACAGCGAGGCTGAGACCAAAACGGAGACCGAATCAGCGTTTCGCGCCGGTTTCGTTGCGCTCGTCGGCGACCTCGCCCTGCTGTTGCGGTTCATCGGCTTGGCCGTGACGTTCACGATCCTGCTTGTGACGGCCAACACGATGAGCATCGCACTTCGAGAACGTCGCACAGAGGTCGGTGTACTCAAGACCTTGGGCTTCGGCAGCGGCCATGTGATGGGCCTGTTCTTGGTCGAATCCGCGATGATTGGCGCCATCGGAGGTATGTTCGGTATGGGCCTGGGAGCGAGCGCGATCACGCTGCTCCCCAAGATTCCCGTGGTTGGCGACGCCTTCCGCGCCTTCCCCAACTTGGGCTTGTCGCCGATGATCGCTCTGCAGGCATTCGCGGTGGCGATGGTGCTGGGCTTGGCGGCGGGGTTCTTACCTGCGCTCTTGGCGTATCGCGCACGCATCACCGAAACACTCCGGCAGGTCTAATGGCGATCCCGCTGATCTACAACGTGCGCAATGCGGTCGTGCGCTGGAGAACCAACTTACTCGCGGTCACCGCAATCGCCGTGGTTGTGGCGGTCTTCATCGGGCTGATCGCGCTGAAGGACGGATTTCGGATTGCGCTCTCGGCGACCGGATCGCCGAACAACGGGATCATGGTGCAGCGTGGGGCCAACTCGGAGCTGCAATCCAGTATCGGTCGCGATCTTGCCGTGCGCTTGATCGCCGATGACCGGATCGAACGCGACGAGAACAAAAAGCCGATGGCGTCGCCCGAGATCGTGGTGATCGCCAACTTCCCACGTAAGAAGGACGGTGCGCAGACGAACGTCACGGTGCGAGGAGTCACTCGGCAAGCGTTCGCGGTGCGCACCGGGCTGACGTTCGTCAAGGGTCGCCCGTTCACGCCCGGTCTGCAGGAGATCGTGGTCGGAGCCAAGCTTGCCGAGCGGTTCCGCAACATGGAGCTGGGGCAGTCGATTCGGATGCAACGGCGCCCCTGGAAGATCGTCGGGATCTTCACTGCCGAGGGGAGCGGTTTCGAGAACGAGTTGTGGGGCGATCTCAACGTCATGGCACCTGCCTTCAACCGAACCGGCGGGTACCAATCGATCAGCGTGCGACTGGCCGATCCTCGTCAGCTGGCGCGCTGGCAGGCCGACCTCACGCGAGATCCGCAACTGCGCGTCGACTTGAAGCAGGAACGAGCGTTCTATGAGCAACAGGCCGGCAACTCCGGCCGGCTGGTGATGATCTTGGCGATCTTCGTGGCCATCGTGATGGGCATTGGTGCGGTGTTCGCCGCCACGAACACGATGTATGCCACCGTAGCCGCGCGTGGACGCGAGATTGCCACGCTGCGCGCCATCGGGTTCTCGCGTAGTGCGATTCTGATCAGCTTCATCTTCGAATCGATCTGCCTCGCAGTGATTGCCGGCGTTTTGGGTTGCATCCTATCGCAGACGGTGAACTTCCTCGAGTACACATCGCAGGGCGCGAACTTCAGTCAGGTAGCCTACGCCTTCAAGGTCACTCCTGACGCGTTACGCTCCGGAATGATCTTCGCGATCACCATGGGATTCGTCGGCGGGGTCTTGCCTGCCATCCGTGCCGCACGCACCCCTGTCTCGATCGCATTGCGCGGCGCGTAGCGGGCCTGTCGACTCGCCCGTTTTGCGGTTGATTACGACGTCAGCTCGATCAGGACCGTGCGGCGGCCCCACACTCCAGCTCGTGCGACTCAATTTGCAGGCCGGTGCCGAATTCCCCGCCAGTCCGCATACAATCCCGCGCTATGGGAAAACTCGAGCTTACGTTTCATGGCGCGGCCGGCGAGGTTACCGGCTCGATGCATCGACTCGACATCGATGATCGCAGCATCTTGTTGGACGCCGGGCTATTCCAGGGCCGCCGCGCAGAAGCGCGTGCCAAGAACGCGGAACTCCCGCTCGATGCGCGCACGATCGACGCTGTCGTGCTCAGTCATGCCCACATCGACCATGCCGGAAGACTGCCGCTGTTGACACGATTCGGTTTTCACGCGCCGATCCTCTGCACGCCGGCGACGCGCGATCTTTCGGCAATCATGTTGGCCGACGCAGCGTTCATTCAGATGAAGGATGCAGAGTTCCTGCGCAAGCACGGCAAAGCCGGACCCAGCTCCGAACCGCTTTACGACGCCGAAGATGCGGCCGCGGTTCAGAAGCGGATGATGACGGTGGGGTATGCACAACCACACCCGCTGCTGGAAGGATTGTCGGTCACGTTCCGTGATGCCGGTCACATACTCGGATCGGCGAGCGTCGATCTGACGATAACGCGGCGTTCGGACTCGCATCGACTGGTCTTCTCGGGGGACATCGGCCGCGAGGGGATGCCGGTGATCCGCGATCCAGACCCACCCAGAGGTCCGATCGATACGCTAATCATCGAGTCGACCTACGCATCGAAAAAGCATGAGACCGTGGGTGTTGCCGAACAGACGCTCGGCGAAATCGTCAATCGCACCGCAGCACGCGGCGGCAAAGTCCTGATTCCATCGTTCGCGGTCGGTCGGGCCCAAGAGTTGATCTACGCATTGCACTCGCTGCACCGGGCCGGTCAGATCGGCAAGCTGCCGATCTACGTCGACAGCCCGTTGGCGATCGAGGCGACCGCCATCTTCCGGCTGCACCCCGAGCTGTTCGATCGCCGCGAGCGCTTGGTATCGGAAACGGCGGACCTGTTCGACTTCCCATTGGTCTCGTACGTTCGACGTGTCGAGGATTCCCGAGCCCTGAACAGCATGTCGGGACCGGCGGTCATCATCGCGGCCTCGGGGATGGCCGAGTCGGGGCGGATCCTGCATCACCTGAAGCACCACGGGAGCGATCCGAAAAACACCATCCTGTTCGTAGGGTTTCAGGCCGAGCACACCCTCGGCCGCAAGATCCAGGAAGGACAGCGCACCGTCAACATTCTCGGTGATCCGGTCGATATCGAGGCAGAGATCACCACGCTCGGCGGCTACTCCGCCCACGCCGATCGCGACGAATTGCGAAACTGGATCCAAGCGCTTGGTGGTCCGATCCGCCGGGCCTTCGTGGTTCACGGCGAAACCGAGCCGAGGGCGGCTATGGCCGAGATCTTGAAGCAGGAGGGTGTGACAGAGGTCTACCTGCCACGGCTGGGTGAGTCACACCGGCTGTAACGGGGTTGCCGCATCGCTCGTCACACAACTCTTCGTTCCGATCCGATTTTGCGGGCCTTACAATGCCAACGATGCCGGCCGGCCCTCGGCCGTCACATGTTCGTCACCTGCGTCTTGCCGGATTGTCACAGCCGGCGGTCAGGGTGCAGGGGTGCGTCACGGAGATTCCGAGAATGGAACGACACTTCGAACACGAATTGGAACGCCTGGCATCGATGGTTCAGCGGCTGGGTGGCCTGGTCGAGAATGCGATCGGCAATTCGGTCAGGGCCCTGACCGAGCGAGACGGAGACTTGGCGCGACGCACCATCGGCGAGGATGAGAGCGTCGACCAACTGGAACTGGACGTTGATGCGTTCACCCTCGAACTGCTGGCCCGCTACCAACTGGCGGCCCGCGATCTGAGGTTCGTGACCACCGCCATGAAGATGGCCGAGGACCTCGAGCGGATGGCCGATCACGCTGTCAACGTTTGTGAGCGCGCCTTGGAACTGAACGAGGAGCCGCCGCTCAAGCCGTACGTCGATATCCCGCTGATGGCTCGCCGATCGCAAGAGATGGTGCGCGGCGCCCTGGACGCGTTCGTCAATCGCGATGCCGACGCGGCCCGGCGTGTGATCGCCTTGGACGATGATCTTGACTCGAGGATGGAAACCGTCTTTCGAGAGCTGCTCTCGTACATGCTCGAGGACCCGCGCACGATCAGCCGCGCGATACGCTTGATCTTCATCGCCAAGTACTTCGAGCGGATCGGCGATCAAGCCACCAACATCTGCGAGCAAGTGGTCTATATGGCTGAAGGCAAGGTGATCAAGCACGCCTTGGACAAGGACTAGCGCCCGGCATGGAAGGCAGTCTCAGACGGCGACTCGTCAGCTATGCGCTGGGGTTCGGAGCGCTGCTACTACTGACGTCCATGACCGTGGTGTTCTTCACGGATCAGCGTAGTCGCCTCGGTGCGGAAACGCTGTGGCTCCTCGGCATTGCGGCGCTCTTGGCCTTCTTGTTTGCCAAGGCCTCGCGTCGCGTGCTTCGTCCATTGGAAAGATTGGCCGATGCGGCGGAGCGAATGGCCGCAGGGGCCACCGTGGAGATTCCGGGGGAAGAGCGCGACGACGAAATCGGTCAGATCGCCGGCAGCCTGATTTGGTTGCGTCACAACACCGAAGCGCAGCGTCAAGAGCGCCAAGACGAGTACGCAACGCTTCTGGCGGTGCTCGACACGATGGCCGATGCGATCGCTCTGATCGACGCCGAGGGTCGTATCCGGGTCGCCAATCACGCCTTCGGCGAGATTGCATCGATGCGTCAGGAGTTGGTGGGCCGGCGCCTGGATGAAGTGCTGCGCGCCCCCAGTGTCATCGAAGCGGTGGCCTCGGTTCGAAGCGGAAGTGAGCCTTTGGTCGTGGGGCACAACGAGCCGGGAATCACGGGCCGTCGTTTTGAGGTCCGTGTCGCCGCGGTTGCGGCGCCGCGGGCGTCGACACGCGGCGTCTTGGTGGTCTTCCATGACGTCACTCGAATCGAGTCGCTGGAAAGGGTGCGCCGCGAGTTCGTCGCCAATGTTTCGCATGAACTCCGGACACCGCTGACCTCGATCAAGGGTGCTGTCGAAACGCTGCGGGATACCAACCTCGCGGTCGATACCGAAATGGCCGCGCGACTACTGGCGATCGCGCAGCGGCAAGCGCACCGGATGGAACTGCTCGTTGCCGATCTAACCGACCTGTCGCAGATCGAGACGGGAGCGATTCGACTCGACCGTCAAGACCTCGACCTGGCCACGCTCATCTCGGACGTGATTCAGCCGTTCACGCGGCAAGCCGAGGAGCGATACGTCACGTTCGAGGTCAAGGTCCCCGCTTCCACGACCGTGCATGCCGACCGTCGCCGGCTCGAGCAGATCCTGGTGAACCTGATCGACAACGGTCTGAAGTTCAATCGGCCCGGTGGGCGGATCGTGTTCGAGGCTCAGCGCGGCCCCAAAGGGGTTGTGCTGAAGGTCAGCGACACCGGCATCGGCATCCCTTCGGATGCCGTCACCGACGTGTTCCACCGTTTCTTTCGCGTCGACTCGTCGCGTGCCGGCGATACGCCGGGCACCGGCCTCGGGCTTTCGATCGTCAAGCACCTGATGGAGCTGCACGGCGGCAGCGTCGATCTCGACAGCGAGCTCGGCAAGGGCTCGACGTTCACGCTGCGGTTTCCCGGCTGATCGACGTGCCCGACGTTACGGCCCCTCCCAGTTGCAACCGTTGACCGCACGTAACTGATAGAAACGAATCGGTGCCGACGCTGAAGCGCCGCCCGGATCGACGGTGAACACCACCGCCCCCACCTTCCTCACCAGCTCCGGAGCCGTGAACGAGGCTGTGTCGGCGCTCAAGACGTGATAACCGTTCGCGTTGGGCGTGGCGGTCCAATCGAAGCGCAGATCCGGACCCTGTTTCGTGACGAGCAAGCCGGACGATGACGCGGGTGTCGGCGTGCCGCAACTCAACGGAGAGCACGTCAGCGCTCGGTCGGCGGTCAGGTGCAGGGTCCAGCCGTTGATCCGGCCAGCCGGCACGTTCGAGTTGACATTGTCGTTGACCGCCAACTGCCATACACCCTGGGCCTGCTCACCGATGAAATCGTCGAGCCATCCCGGGCCATCAACCGCACGATCGCGGTCGTAGCGCAGCTTCAGATCGACGTCACCGTTGTGTGATCGGCTATGCAGTGTGACGCGTTTGCCCGACGGCGCGACCAGCGTCACCTGGATCTCTGACACGTTCCCGTGGCTGATGTCGACACTCACGTCCAGCTCGCGCACCAAGGCAACGTCGGGAACGGTCTGTGTCGACGTGATCGCGCCGAAGAAGCTCTTGGGCAGATCCTTCGGAACGCCGTTGGGATAGTCGCGGCGCGGGTTTCCCAACTCGATCGTGAAGTTGGAGACTTGCGGTTCGGGTAACTGATCCGCATCAGAGGTCAGGCTGAAGCGCAGCGCCTGACCGCATGCGGCAGCAGGCGCCGCGGTCAACTCGAAGTGCGGCGGCAATGACTCTCCCGTCGCGCGTGCCGCGATGTTCGGCCACGCGGCATCGACACGAGTGATACGTACCAAGTCGGGGCGATCCACACTCAGTCTTCCGCTGACCCCCGTCATCGACTCGCTCCCGCGATTGTCGAGCGTGACCGGTATCTGGGCGGTTTCGCCCGGATCGAGTGTGCCGTCGTTGTTGCCCAGCGGCGTCACGTCGAGCAGTCGATTCGACTTGTACTTCAGCGAGGGGGTGCCCGCGCGGACCTCGATGGCACCGGTAGCGACGAGGGCAAATCCCTGCGGACCCTGCGGTACCGCGGCGCCGATCACCTCGACTGTGTACAGACCGGTAGCCGGCGTGGCGAACATCACCTGCTCGAGACTGTTCTTCGCGTCGGGTATCCCACCGATGATCGACTCGCCATTGCCGTTGTTGACGTTTCCCCAGTAGGTCGAGCTGCCATCCGGCGCCGTGACCTTCAGGTTGAGATTGTTGATCACCGGATCGCTGGCCAACAGCGTCGCCGGCGGCTCGGTGTAGGCGAGCGTGATCCTTAGCGGCTCGTTCGCACTCGACACGTTGAGCGTGTAACTCGAACTCTGAGTCGCCTGCAGCCCGTCACCGTTGCGCACGTCGGCGAGCACCGCGAGTCTTCGCGCGTCGCCGTCGAAGGCCAACGAACGCTCCAAGTTGACGCGACCCCATCCCTCCAGATTGCTCGGGTATCCCGAGACGCCGGTCATGTCTTGCGCACCGCTCGCGATCGTTGCCTTGAGCAAGGCTCCCGATGGAATCAGCGCGTCGGCCGGCGTCTTCACGCCGCTCGGATACCAACCCTCGACGAAGTACTGCCGCACCAACGCTGCAGCGCCGGTAACGGCCGGGGATGCCATGCTGGTGCCGGTCAGACTTCGCGTCCCACAGGCCTGTCCCGATGCGGCGCTTACCGTGCTGCAGCCAGGCGCGTAGATCTCCGGTTTGCGCCTTCCATCCAGCGTCGGACCGGTACCTCCACTGCAGTGATTGTTGGCGTTGCCGTCACGATCGGACGCGCCCACAGCGAACACGTTCTTGGCGTTTTCCGGTGTTGTCGATATTCCGCCGTTGGAGACGGCGAACATCACCAACGAGTCTTCTTTCTGATACGAGAAGTCATCGATGTCGCGCGACCACGAGGTGTAGGCGCGAGTCCCGTCGTCACCCCACGAGTTGGAGTGCACGCGCGCACCGTCATTGTGCGCTGCAGTCAGATACTGGAGCAGATTGGAAGGTGCACTCCCCGATCCATTGATGTCGTCGAGGTTGCTGAACGAGATCTTGGCGGCGAACGCCTGGCCGTCGCCCGGATCCCAGACACCGGGCGTGCCTTTGTCGCCGGCCATCGTTCCGTTCGTGTGCGTCCCATGGCTATCAGCGCCTTGACCATTGCTCGAGCGGTACGCGACGACCTTGCGGTGTCCCGGACCGATCGCAGCGGTGTCGGTGAAGTAGCAGCCGGTGACATCCAACCGGCCGTCGATATTCCCCATGATCTGGCCCTCACCGTGGAGGCCGTGGTCCCAGATCGAGCGCAGATTGAGCGTATTGGTTTGAATGACCCAGGAAGCCCCGTCGTTGCGAAATGTCGCCTCCGGCGATTCCTCGATGAACGCCACATCGTCGAGCGTGGCGGCAACCTCGAGTTGCGCGAGATCGGCGCTCACCAGCAGGCGATGCAACCCGTCGTTGGTGAAGATCGCACGCAGTTCGAGTCCCTGCGCTTGCAACCGCGCCGCCACCCAATCGGCGTCGGCATCCGGCCAGAGTTCGATCACGGCAAGCAGTCGACCCTGCTGGCGTCGCGATGCGTCGCGGTATGGGCGGGTTCCAAGATCGGGTGCGAGTTTCCATTCCGGCGAGAGCGGACCCTCCCAACGCAAGTCGGGGAGCGCCCGCACGCCGGCCAGCGATTGTGCCGGGACCCGCAAGACGAATGCTTGGTCGGGCAGGTAGGCCAGAACGCGCGCACCGGTCGCTTCGGCCATGCGCCGTGTCCAGCGATCGGGCATCGTGACGTATTGAACGACTCTCACCGTGGACGATGCCGTGTTGTCGATCGATTCACTTGCTGCGGGAATCGTGAGTGGATCGATCGCGCCACGCTTGAGTCGCAACGGTGGGCCCGGGGGCTGGGCCCAAATCGCAAGCAACGTTGACAGTGCACAGAGCAAAACAGCAAAACCACGGCGTAGCAGGCGCGACATCGCTCGACCTCGATGACGATGGTAGGGGCCTGCCCTCCGCAGGCAGCAGTCGTTTACCGCGAGGTGGGTAGGGATGGCAAGCGCTGATCGGTCGTGCGTAATGTCTGCCGATCCGCGGCCGGCCGCGGTCGAGCGACTATGGACGGAAGCGGTACCCGACTCCGACGAGCGTTTCGATCCGGTCTGCATCGGCTCCCAGTTTGCGGCGCAGGCGACGGACATGCGTATCGACAGTACGGCTATCGACCCCCTCGGAGTAGGCCCAAACCTCGGTCAAGAGTACGTTGCGGGTTTGCACGCGGCCGGCCCGCTGCATAAGGAACTGCAGCAACTTGAACTCGGTCGCCGTGAGCGGAACTTCTTCGCCCGCTACCCGCAGCGAATGGGAGCCGAGCGAGATCTCGATCTGGCCTGCGCGCAGGACGTCGCCGTTCTTTTGATCGTCGGTCTTGCGACGCAGCACCGACTTGATTCTCAGAATCACCTCACGCGGACTGAACGGCTTGGCGATGTAGTCGTCTGCGCCGAGTTCGAGACCCACGATGCGATCGGTTTCGGTTCCTTTGGCGGTCAGCATGATCAATGGGACGGCCGAGGTCTTGGCGTCACGTTTGAGCATGCGGCACAGTTCCAGGCCATCCAGGCCAGGCAGCATCAGATCCAGAAGCACCAGATCCGGCGGCAGCGAGCGAACCGCCGCCAGCGCACTATCGCCGCGGGTGAAGACGTCGAGTGTGTAACCCTCGCGAGCCAAATTCACACGCAAGATCTCGGCGATGTCGCCGTCGTCTTCCACCAGTACGATCCGCTGTGTCATTCGCAGCGGGATAGTACCATCCGCCCCCCTGATGTTCAGGGATAAGTCCATACAAGCCAGCAGCTTTCACGCGCGCGTCACGCCACTGTCACGCGTCTGTAACGCGCATTTCTGCGCTGTCACCGTGCTATTCTCCGCGCTGCTCCGCGAGGTGAGGCGACCTTGTCCGAATGGCAACCGGTGATCGGGCTCGAGGTTCACGCGCAACTCGCAACCCGGACCAAGTTGTTCTGCGGATGTCGCAACGCCTTTGGCGGCGAACCGAATACACGCACCTGTCCGATCTGCCTGGGACTGCCGGGAGCGCTGCCGCGTCCCAATGCCGAGGCGATTCGGTTGGCGATTCGGTTTGCATCAGCGCTAAAGGCATAGGTCCATCCCGTTTCGATCTGGGC
>CAZAHQ010000089.1:0-1318 GCA_964484415.1 uncultured Acidobacteriota bacterium
CATGTCGCCACCTCTACCCGCTCGGTCTTGTCGGCATGCAACCGCAATAGTTGTCGCAATCGCAGTTTGCTTCCGGTTCGCGGATTGAAGCACCGGTCCTCGTCGGTGAGCTTCCCTGAGTAGACCCGAAGCCACGTGAACTCCGTGTTCGGACTGGTAACGACCTTGAATACCAACGCAGAGAACGGTGCGTCTGCCGACGGCTCTCGCCGCTCTGCCTCGTGCGTGTCCGGATGGGAACCGACTGCCGCCGGTCGATCGACCGGTGACGGCAGATAAAGCGTGACGGCATCGAGAACGGGCGCCACACCCAAGTCGCGCAACGAGGCTCCGCACATCACCGGTACGATGCGACCCGCAATCGTCGCCTGGCGTAACGCTCGACGGATCTCGTCCTCGCCGATCGGCTGTTCGGCCAGGTACATATCGCCGAACCATTCGACGACATCGGCAAGTCGCTCGATCAATATCTCGCGGGTGGCGCGTGCGGAGTCGATGACTTCGTCCGGAATCGGGTGTGCGATGACTTCCTTGCCTCGCGATGTCGGGTCGATCAGGAGGTGCTTCATCGCAATCAGATCGATCACGCCGCCGAGTTTGTCTTCGAGGCCGTCGGGAAGGTTGATGAAGACGGCGTTGGCGCCTAGCTCTTTTCGTACTTGCCCCAACACTCGCTCGTGATCAGCGCCCACACGATCGAGCTTGTTGATGAACGCGAGCCGAGGCACCCCATAGTGATCGGCTTGATGCCAAACAGTCTCGCTTTGGGGCTCGACTCCTTCGACGCCGGAGAAAATCACGACCGCTCCATCGAGGACACGCAGCGAGCGTTCGACCTCCGCGGTGAAATCGACGTGGCCAGGCGTATCGATCAGGTTGACCTGGTGCTCGCGCCACAGAAAGGTGATGGCTGCGGCCGAGATGGTGATTCCGCGCTCACGCTCGTCCGCGCGGAAATCCATGGTCGCTTCGCCGTCGTGGACCTCACCCATCTTGTGGATGATCCCGGCCGTGTACAGGAAGCGCTCGGTGGTCGTCGTTTTGCCGGCATCGATGTGCGCAATGATTCCGATGTTGCGCACACGATCGAGAGTCTTGACCAGCATCGCCTCACCGGAGGGCGTCAGGACGTGGGCTCCGGGACGCGAACCGGGCCGACGGCTCCTACCGCCGCGGCGCCCGGAAGGTAGCAGCCGACCTTTCACGCGTCAACGCGAACCTCCCGGCAACCAACGGTTTAGCCGGCCGGACCTCGATTGGGGAGCTTTTCCACAACTGTGGATTTATCGGTGGAAAAGACGGTCCACTGCGCGTTGAA
>CAZAHQ010000089.1:1418-10341 GCA_964484415.1 uncultured Acidobacteriota bacterium
GCTTTTCCACAACTGTGGATTTATCGGTGGAAAAGACGGTCCACTGCGCGTTGAAAGTTGGACTTACGACCCGCTACGGGGGACTGACCTCGACCAGAAAACTCCCCCAAGTCTCCCCGCCCCAAGGCCCGCCGATAGCCGGCTGCGCGAGTGCCGCCAACGAGGCGCCGCCTGGACCTGCTGGGTCGATACTGGCGATACCCGCGGGTTGGGACCCACTCACGACAACAGTCCCGCGAAACGATCCTCGCTGGTTGTGAACGACCGCTGTCGCTCCCGTGATCAAGCCGCGACGCTGCGCGTCAGCCGCCGCAAGGACTACTTCCGTCGCCGCAACGTCGCGCAAGTCCCATCGACCTCGTGGGCTGCATGCACCCGGCACCATCCAAAGGCGATAGGCGGCGTAGACCTCCGGGGTTGTCGTTCGGCTTTCACCGGACTCACGCAGCGCAGCAGTTGGACCGCACTCGGCACTATCGAACTCCGCGCGGGAACTGCCATCGGTTTGCTCGATCCACCCTTGGGTCTCTGCCGGAAACCACCGTTCGGGCCAGTCGACGGAACGGGCCACCCGGCGCCAGAACTTCGTCTCCCCCACCAGATCGCGTGGCGATGAAAGCGCGGCGAGCCCCTGCCGGACCCCTTCGGCTGTCGGGACGGCGCACCGTTCGACCTGCTCCCAGGGCGAGAGCGCAGGAACCACCAAGTCGGCAAATTCGGTCGCGGTGTCCGGCTCCAGTCCGAACTGGATCACGCGCGATGCATGTCGCAGGAACTTCCTCAACGCTGCGGAATGGCCGGGAATGGTGAACGGATCACCACCCTCGATCACGACCACGGTTTGCCGTGCGGTGAGTGACTCGAGTGCGGCGCTGAGAGCGCCACTTCCGATCAGGCGATATCGACCCCCCACCGGGATCTCAGCACGCGCGCAGAGGTCGTGCTGCACCGGCGGCGCCACCAAACTCGCGCCCAGTTGTTCCGAAAGCGCGGCGATGCAGCGCACGGTCCAAGCCGCGTGCGGGTATCGTCCTAGTCCCGGTCCAAGGACAAACAGCGGTGCGCGTGCGGTGCGGATCGATCGGCACGCATCGTCCAGAGCGCTCTCGTGAACCCCTCCCGCGTCGGTGGGAACCCGCGACGACGACTCGAACCGCGCACCCCACGCCGAGGCCAACAGGGCGTCGGCTCCTGGCCTCACCGCAAGGTGCAGCGTTCCGGCACTCGGCTCAACGGCCCGTGGATCGATCACGATTCGCGGTAACTCGCTGAAACGGTACGAATCGGTACCCCCTCCCCAGAAAACCAACAGGTCGTGCTTCGGCGGTACGGTCGCGATCGAGGCTGCTGCGGCGAGTTGCGCGATCGTCTGCCGCGGGAGTCTGCGTTCGACGTGAACGCACTGTTTCGTGAGTCGTCCGATCCGGCGCGGCAGCAGGTCGAGCGGGCTCGGCCTGCCGCTCGATATCCAAAGCAGCGCGTGATCGTCGAGCTGCGCTTGGCGCAACGCCAAGCCGGCGGTTTCCACCGCTTCCTGCCAGGTGCATGGATCGAACACTGCCGCAGTCTCTGCGCTGGCAGCACGGCGTCCGCCGCGTGGTCGAAGTGGCACCACCAGTCGACGGCCGGAACCCAAAAGCTGCGCGTGACGCAGGCAGAAGTCGCAGGGCTCGGCTCGATTCGCCTGAAGTCCGAGCAACCGTTGGTGATCGACCCACAGGCTCAGCTCACAACCGCGCTTGCAATCGGGTGCCGGCACGACAGGCACCGCGCGTGCTGTCATTCCTCACCGAGTGCCGGCCAGGCCACCCGGAACGTGCTGCCGCGCCCTGGGACCGAATCGACGCCGATCCGTCCGCCGAGTCCGCGAACCAGGTTGTACGTGACGAACAGACCCAGACCGGTGCCGCGGCGCGAACCTGCGCTCAGAAACGGGTCGAAGATGTGCGGGAGATGCTGTTCTGGAATCCCTGCGCCGGTGTCGGCGACATCGAGTTCGACCTCGTGTTCTGCGGCAGGGCGTGTGCGAAGCGTGAGCGTTCCGCCATGCGGCATCGCCTCCAACGCATTCAGGATCAGATTCAACGCGACCTGGTAAACGTGTTTGTCGTTTGCATGTAGCGAGGGCAGTTCCGATGCGAACTCGCGGTGTACTCGAACGCCGTGTCGATCGATCGTCGCGCGGGCCAATCCGAGCGCTTCTTCCAAGACACGATGCAGATCGACCGGACCACGCTCGTGATCGCTGCCGCGATGCAGATCCAACAAGTCGGCCACGATCTGTCGAATCCGCTCGACACCTTGGCTGACCCGCTCCCAAGCCTCGCGCTCCGCAAAATCGCCAGGCAGATGCCGATCGACGAGTGCCATGTAGACCAAGATCGCTTGCAGCGGATTGTTGATCTCATGCGCGACGCCGGCTGCCAAACGCCCCGTCGCCGCGAGCCGATCGGCTTGAAGCAGGTGTCTCTGGAGTGCCAAACGAGCCGTCTCGTCGCGTACCACCACCAAGATCTCGGCACGCTCGTCGTCGATGCCAGCGTTCGCTTTCTGGAGCCAGACGCCATGCGCCGCAACATCGAGCGTGGCGCCGTCGACACGACATACTCGCAGCGCAACATTCTCGACTCTGCCTGCCTGTTGCATTCGGCGACAGGCCTCGACCCAAGCGGGGCGGGACTCGCGGGCGATCAAGCCGCTGATTCGCCGCCCAATCAGATCGTCGAATCTCCAGCCTGAAAGCCGCGAGACCGCGCGGTTCACGTCGCATACTCGGCCGCTCCGATCGAGCCAAAGATGGGGATCGGGCATGGAATGAAACACTGCCGAGGCGAAGGTCTCGGCGCGCGACAGCGCCACTCGCAACTCGGCAACAGAATCGGCGCTTGCGGATGCTCGCTCGTCGTGATGCAGAGACGAAGCGCGGTAACTACCCTCAGTCATCGAGTAGATCCTCGATATGCGCCAGAAAACTATCCATCGGCTGGGGCTTGGTGAGAAAGAGATCGGCACCGCTGAGCAGGGAACGCTCGCTGGCGCCGGTGCCGGGATAGCCGGTGAGCACCACAATCTTCACCCGCGATCCGCCTTCGAGCGCGCGCACGCGCTGACACACATCGAAACCTCCCATGCCCGGCATGACCACATCGAGAATCAGCAGATCAGGTGGTCGAGTACCGAAACGGACACCGGCCGTGAACGCGTCGGGAGCGGTTTCGACCGAATACTTTCCGGTCTCTTGGAGCGCTCGCGCCAGACTCGCACGCACATCACCATCGTCATCCACGATCAGGATTCGACGCGAGTGTTCCACGATATGTCCCCCGCCCCCTCGTCCTGACGAGGGGGCCCAAAGCCGAGAACATGATAGATGAGAACCGCGCTTCAGATTCGAAGCGCGCGCATCTCGTAACTAGGAGGGCCGATATTTGCCTACGACGCGGTATCTCGTAGACATCTCCGACTATTCCGCGAAACCAGCCGTCTGCCCGCCATCGACGGTCAACGTCGATCCGGTGATGAATGCGGCATCGGGCGACAACAGCATGGCGATCGCGGCCGCGACATCGTCGGCCGACGCGAGTCGCCCGAGCGGATGAAGTGCTGCGAGGCGCTGCTTCCGTTCTGCGGCGGTGCCCGGTTCGCGGCGCTCGGTATCGAGCATCGGCGTATCGACAACTCCGGGGACCACGACGTTGACGCGGATCTGCTCGGGCGCTAGATCCAGTGCCACGGCGCGCGTCCAGTTGATCAACCCGGCCTTTGCCGCGCAGTACGCAGAAGCCCCGCGCAGCCCAACCACACCGAGTGTGCTGCCGACGTTCACGACCGATCGATGCTCGCCTCGTCGCAGAATCGGCAACATCGTTTGTAGAACCAGGAACGGAGCGGTCAGGTTGGTGGCTATCACACGCTCCCAATCGACGAGAGCAGTCTGTTCGATCGAGGCGTAATGCGAAAGGCCCGCGTTGTTGACGATCCCATCCAGCGCGCCCCAACGTTGGTCGATCGCGCGCGCGGCGGTCGCCAGATCGCCAGGCTGTGTGACATCCGCGCGCAGAATCAACGGCTCCGTCGAGCGGCAGGCCGAGGCGGTTTGCTCGAGCGCCTCTACCCGGCGGCCGATCAGCGCGACTCGATGGCCGCCCGCCTCGAGCCTCAACGCGAGCGCTCTGCCGATGCCGCTTCCGGCACCCGTGATTAGAAATCGACGGGATATCTCGTTCGAGGTCAGGCGCGACGTAGAGGACATGCCGCCTCGTGACTGGGATTGGAGCGGGAAACGGGACTCGAACCCGCGACCCCGACCTTGGCAAGGTCGTGCTCTACCAACTGAGCTATTCCCGCCCGGAACCACCGTGCCTGCCGCCTTTCGGTGACAGACGCTGCTTTACGAGCGGCGGATTGTACGGGGGCCCCCTGGGACCGTCAACCCGCGGTCTCGTTTCCCTCGGACGGAACAGTGGGACCACGTTGCGCCGCAACGGCCATCGCCTCTCGCCCTTGCCGCAGCAAGGCCAACAGGATCGCCAGGAAGACAGGACCCAACACCAAGCCGAGGAGTCCGAACGTAGCAAGCCCGCCCAACACACCAAAGAACACCAAGATGAACGGGATCTTGGCGGGACCGCTAATGAACAGCGGGCGGAGCACGTTGTCGATCAAACCCACCACAGCAAGGGCCCAAATCGCCAGGAAGATCGCGCGCCCCCAGTTCCCCTCCGATGCCAGTGAAATCACGGCGGGGATCCAGACCATGGAGACACCGAACGGAATCACCGCCGCCAGACCTGTGGCGATCCCCAGCAGCACCGGCGCAGAAAGCCCTGCAATCCAATAGCCCAACATCGCGACGACGCCTTGAGCGGCGGCAGTCAAGATCCATCCGAAGAAGACGGCTCGAACCGTCTCGCGAACCGATCCCAGAATCTGCGCGCCGCGACCGACGTCGATTCGATCGAGCAGCGAGTTCGCCTCGCGTTCCAACGATCTTCCGTCGCGATAGACGAAGAACAGCGTGAACACGGTGATCACAGCATTCAGCAAGGTGTGGAGCAGATTCTTGCCCAGTGTCAGCAGATGCCCCGCGGGACCGAGGCCGGCCCCTTGCATCACCAACTCGCGACGTCCCTCGGCGGTCGCAGCGGTTTCTTTCAGCTTCAGCAGCGCCTCCTCCAACATCGGGATGCGCTTGAGCGACTCCGGCAACCCCGTGCCTTCGGCCTCCATCCAGGTGCGCACTCGCTCAACCGTGGGGCCGACCTCACCGGCCAGAGCAAACCCCATCGCGACGAACGGCATCAATACCGTCAAGGTGAGTGCGATTGTCATGAGCAGTGCGGCGAGATTGGTCCGACCGCCGAGCCAGTCGTGGAGTCGCCGATATGCCGGCCATGTCGCCGTGCCCAGAACAAGAGCCCAAAGGATCGGCGTAGCGAACGGCAACAGCACACGCACGGCGCCAAGCACGACGATCGTCAGGGCCACGAGCCCCAGTACCAATCGGATGATCTCGTTGCGCTTCATCGCTCGCCTCGCTGACTCACACGCACACCTCGCCGTCCGTGCTGTCGGTGATGCGTAGTATGCGCTAGACCGAGCGGTTCGAATTCCAAACCGAAACCACGTCCCCCACGACGACGCCGCGCAGCGTTGCGATCGAGGGAAGATGGGTCGCGACCAACGTCTCGATGATGGCTGTGTCTAGCGAGAGCCAGGTTGCGGCGAGGTCGATCGCCACGCGGTTACGCGCTCGGCGTTCATCGCCGTCGGCGATCTTGAGGATCGCACCGCGCGGGCCCGCGTCGGTCCGCAGTGCCAACGCGTAGACACCCTCGGCGCCGCTCTTGGCAATCAGCCGCCCGGGGGCCGCGCGCATGAGATCGGTTTCGAGCCGACCTTCCCCCGCGATCATGAGGGGATCAGCCAGTGCCGCATCGCGGACGCGTCGCAATGCAGGGTCGCTTCCCTCCGCCAAGGCGGCATAGGCGCGGGCGGCAGCCAACGCTGGCAGGACGAACGACGGCGCGGAACAACCATCCGTCACGGTTTCGATTTCCGACGGATCGACAGCGGCGTGTCGCGCCACCAACGCGCCGATTCGGCGCTGCCAAGGATGCTGTGGGTCGAGATACCGATCGATCGGTAACTTAAGATGTAGACACCCAGCGAGCATCGCCGCGTGCTTTCCGGAACAGTTGTTTTGACGCACCGTATAGCCGGTACGACCGCCGATGACGCGCGCCCCCTTGTCGAACGGCGGATGGATGCCGCAACCGAGCATCGCATCGCTGATCCCGCACTTGTCCATCAATCTCGTCACCGCAGCCACATGCTCCGGCGCGCCGCCGTGCGACCCGATCGCGATCGCGAGTTCTTGATCGGTCAAACCGAAACGTGCGGCTGCGCCCGACTCGACCAACGCCGCCACCTGAAACGGCTTGCCCGCGGAGCGCAGAATTAACTTCGTCGCTGGGTTGCCGACCGCGAACTCGAGCTGGCCGTGGGGGGGAGCGATCACCACCAAGCCGTGGTGTACCGACTCGACGAGCCCTCCACGCGTGACAACTGCCAACGGTTCGAACGAGGGGTCGGTTTGGAGTTTCACGAGGCAATCGACTGGTTGGTCAGGATCGAGTCGAAGTGCGCCTCGAAACTGTCGATGAACTGCTGCGGCTCACGCAGCGTGCCGATCATCCGCCGCAAGACCCTTCCGTGCGGGATGCCGTGTGCATACCAACCTGCGAATGTGCGCAGCTTGTGCATCGCTGCCGATGGCTCCTCATCGCGCACGATCCATCCGAAATGCTCGCGGATGATCGCTCGTCGCTCGATCAGGGTTGGCAGTTGGTCGGGCTCGCCGCGCAAAAGCCGCGCGGTGCGCCGAAAGATCCAAGGATCGGTCAGCACGGCACGTCCGATCATCACGCCGTCACAGCCTGTGGTTTGCAGCAATCGCAGCGCATCTTGCGGCGATTTCACGTCACCATTGCCGATCACAGGGATTCGGAGCGCTTGCTTCAAGCGGCGGATGTGTTCCCAACTCGCTTCGCCGGTGAACATCTGGTTGGCGGTGCGCGCATGCATCGATACCGCATCGACTCCCAGATCCTGGCAGATGCTCCCCAACTCCAAGTAATTGATGGGACAGTCGCCCTTCCCCAGCCCCAAGCGGAACTTCACGGTGAGCGGAAGCTGAAGCTGCGCGCGACAGGCCTTGATGATCGCGGCCGCGCGTTCCAAATCGCCCATCAAGGCGGCGCCGGAACAACCCTTGAGCACCTTGTTGGCAGGGCAACCCATGTTGATGTCGCAGATGTCAGGGCGGAGTTGGTTGACTATCGCTGCGCATTCGGCCATGCGTCCCGGATCGCGACCGTAGATTTGAATCGCCATCGGTCGTTCTTCTTCGGCAAAGCGCAATTTTGCCAATTCGTTCTTGTTGCCGCGGGTGACCGCTTCGCTGCTGATGAACTCCATCGACACCAAGCCGCAACCACCGATGCGACGGACCAACAATCGAAATTGGTGATCGGTGATCCCGGCCATCGGCGCCAACAAGAGTGGTTCGGGAAGCTGCACCGATCCAATCGTCAACGGCGACAGACTCATCGGGGCTGCTCCGTGAGCGCACCCATCAAGCCAAGCGCCACGATCACCAAGGCGTGGCCGATGGAGCCGTCGCGAGCCAGCCGCGGAATGTCGGAGAGCGGAACCGTTACCACCTCGATCCGCTCGAATTCGTCGGGGTGCGGTACACCGACCTGCGTCACGTTTTCGGCGACGAAACAGTGCAGCGTGTTGGACTGTATCGCGGGGTTCGGAAAGGTGCGCCCCAACAACCTCACCTCGGTTGCTTCGTAGCCGGTCTCCTCGCGTAACTCACGAAGCGCTGCTGCTGCCGGATCTTCCCCGGCATCGATCATTCCGCCTGGAATCTCCAAGGTGACCTGCCGAACGCCGTGTCGATACTGCCGGATCATCACGACTTCACCATCGGCGGTGATCGGCACCACGTTGATCCAGTCGCTCGAATCGATCACCACGAAGTCGCGCTCGATGTTGCTGGGCGCGACTCGATAGCGATCGTGATAAACGTCGAAGATTCTGTGTCGAGAGACCGGCTGTCGCCCGAGAAGACTCCAGTAGCGATGTGGCATCGGCCCCTGCCCTATCCGGCGATCAACCATTGGACGAGCTTATATACCGGCCCTGCCAACATCGGAAAGATGTTCCACGCGACCAAGATACCGACGAACCCCGCGATCGGGAGCGCCCGAAACCCGCGCATCGCATTGCGAATCGCCGAACCGCCGAACGCCTCCACGATGCTGGCGCCATCGAGCGGGGGCAGCGGCAGCAAGTTGAAGACGCCGAGCAGCGCGTTCAGGATCGCCATCGTAACCAGAAACTTGGTGCTCGCTGCCGCCAAACTGTCACCGGCACCGGCGCCGATCATGCCGGTCGCCGCGCCTACGCGCAGCAGCGCCACTGCCAGCAGACAAAGCAAGGCATTCGCGGCTGGACCGGCCGCTGCCATCAGCCCTGCGCGCTTGGGATGACGGTCGGCCCAGTACGGATCGTAAGGAGCCGAGGCCCAGCCGACCGCCCACCCCGAGATCAACACGCTGATGATTGGAACGACGACCATCCCGAACGGCTCGCGACGGATGTGAGGCCAGGGGTTGAGTGTGACTTGACCGCCGTGGTAAGCGGTCAAGTCACCTCCCAACTTGGCGACCCAAGCGTGTGCCGCTTCATGGCAGGTGGTCGAAAGCAAGAAGGCCACGTACCAGGTAGCCGCGACCGCCGGATCGAGGTTCTGCATCGCCAGTTCAGTACTTGTAGAAGCCGCGGCCGGTCTTTCGACCGAGCCAACCGGCGTCGACGTACTTGATCAGCAACGGGCAGGGCCGGTACTTCG
>CAZAHQ010000090.1:0-10220 GCA_964484415.1 uncultured Acidobacteriota bacterium
GGATTGTGGCAGGTTGCACTCTGGTTTACGGGCGACGGCGACAACTGGAAACAGATCGCCACCGCGAACGTAATCGCAGGCACCGATGTCCCCCGCGACCGCACGGTTCGCGTGCCCCGCTCGCTGCTCTTGTCGCGCTTTCTTCCGGCCCCCGCGGCCCAGGGGCCATTACGCTACGGTGAAGACAAACGCGGTCCCTACGCCGAATACCGCTTGCAGAAGGGCGAGGCGCTGTACTCCGCAGTGGTCGCTCGGTTTACCGGACTGCTCTCACCCGACGATGTGCTCGATGCGGCGCGCAGCGTTGCGACACGCAGTGGGATCCGCAATGTGCGGAATATCCCGGTGGGTCAGCGGATCCGAATTCCGCTCGATCTCTTGGCGCCCAACTGGCTTCCCGAAAACGACCCGCGCCGGATCGCTGCTGCGATGGGTGCGCAAGAACTTGCCGAAGCACCAACGCCGCCGCCGCCATCGACCTTCCAAGGTCTTCACGTCCTGATCGATCCGGGACACGGCGGCGATGACATCGGCGCTCGCAGCCAAGGGATTTGGGAGAGCGACTATGTGTACGACATCGCCTGCCGCCTCAAACGGCTGTTGGATGGTGAAAGCGGCGTAACGGTTCATATGCTGGTGGCCGATCGTCAACACGGCTGTAGCGTGGTCGATCAGCGCGCGTTGGTCGCGAACCGGCGCGAGGTCGTCCTGACCACACCGCCGCATGTCAACACGCGTGGCGACGCGGTCGATGTCGGCGTGAATTTGCGCTGGGCCTTGGCGAATTCGATCTTTCGCGAACTCACGACCAGTCGGTCGGTGCCGCCGGAGAATGTGGTGTTCCTGAGTCTTCACGCCGACTCGTTGCACCCGTCGGTGCGGGGCGGAATGGTGTACGTGCCCGGCGAACGGTTCCGCCGCGGCAGCTTCGCGTTGAACTCGGGAGCCTACGGCCGATACAAAGAAGTGCGGGGCGTCGCACCGGTGTCTTTCAGTCGCGCCGAGCGACTGAGAGACGAAGCGGTATCGCGCCGACTCGCAACCGCGCTCTTGGAAGGGTATCGCGCCGAACAACTCCCGATCCACGACAACCAACCGGTGCGCGATTCGATCGTGCGTGGTCGTCGAAAAGGGCGGGCCTGGCTGCCGGCGGTACTTCGGGGGAACATGGTGCCGGCCAAGGTGCTGCTGGAAACAGTCAATATCAACAACCAAGACGATGCGCGGTTATTGCAGGATCCCGCCGGTCGTGAACGTTTGGCACGCGCGGTGGTCAACGGTTTGCGCTCTTTCTATTCAGGGCAGGCCCAGCGCTCCGCGCCGGGATCGCGCTCCGGACGATGAATGCGACGATTGCTGTTAGCCGGTCTGTTGTGCGTTACCACTGTCGCCGTCGCTGACACCCCATGCTTCGAGTCGTGGTGGCAGGCGCGACTCGACGATGCCTACGCCAAGCGTGGCTCCGCTTCCGCGCTACTCCCGTTGCGGCAGGTCGACATGATGCGCCACACGGCCATCGACCCGTCGCAGATCGAATCGCGAGTCGAACAGATCCGCGCCGCCGCCGGAACCGATCCATTGGTCGCAGCAGAGCTCGATGCGATCTTGTCGTACGCCGATCTGGGGCGAGGCTTGACAGCGTCGGCAACGGCACGACGTGCTCGGTTGGGGTTGGTGGCGCAGTGGTTGGTCGCCGGGCCACTGACGAGCGATGCCTCCGCTCCGATTCCAGCGCTCGCTCAACCGGGCGCAGTCGGGTGGCGGAGTATCGATGTCGCGCCGCTCGGGATGTTGCCGCTGGATGGGTTGATGACCCCGGCGAAAAACGTGCGTGCACTGGCAGTGGTCTACCTCGACGTCGCCGCGACGAGCGAAATCGCACTGCGCTTCGGCGCCGACGATTCGGTGCGTGTAACCGTCGATAACCTGATGGTGTTCGACGCCATCGGCTCGGCCGCTGTCAAACACGACATCGGCTTCGATCAGCACGTGGTGTTTCTCAAACTGGAAGCAGGTTGGCATCGGGTCTCGTTCGATGTCGCACAGGACGACGGCGCCTGGGGTTTGACCGCACGCTTCACCGCGCCCGACGGCACGCCGCTCACGAGTGCCGTTCGCGCGCAGATCCCGGATGAACCGGCTCGACTTGCTGCCGAGGCGTCGATCGCCAAGGCACGGCGGCCGGGCGTCAAGCAGATCGAACGAGGACGCAGCTTGACCTTGGATCTGGAGCGCGCTGCGCGAGGCCGCGATCCACTCGCACTCGCCACGCTCGCGCTCGAGTTGAGTACGCGGCGACTGCCGGCACGTGTCGATAGCCGTGCGCTCACACTGGTGCGTGAAGCAGCCCAACTGGCACCGCGCGATCTGGACGTGCTCTGGATTCAGTCTGCGATCGAAACTGACGGCGCACGCCGGCGACAAGCCTTGGAATCGGCGTTGGAGATAGCGCCGGCCGATCCCGCGATCCTGCGCAGTTTGATTCACTATCACAGCGCGTTCGGCCAGGATGCGGCCACGCTGGCGATCGCTCAACGTGCGCTGAAGTCGTGTGGCGGCGACGACCCATATCTCGTTGCGTGGCAAGCGATCGCACGCGATGGCGATGGCTTCCCCGCCGGCGTGATCGCCACACTCGATTCGCTGGCCCGTCGTTTCCCCGCGCAGCCGATCGACTAGCAACAACTGGCGGCCTATGCACGGCGAGAAGGACTCAGCACACGCGCCAAGCACGCCTTGCGACGCTACCTCGCGCTGGTCGCAACCGACGATGGCGCACGCGGTGATCTGGTCGGACTGGAGCTGGAAGCCGGGAACCTCGACGACGCGTTGCGCCTGATCGACGCGGCGAGCGCGTTGTATCCACTCTCGGCGCAGTGGAGCGCACGCCGGGCCAGTCTGCTGCAGCGGGCCGGACGCAACAGCGAGGCGTTGGCGAGCGCCGATGCGGCTCTCAAAGTCTCGCCTGGATCGCCAGGACTGTTGGTATTGCGCGGAGAGGTTCTGCTCGCTTTGGGACGCAACGAGGAAGCGGCCGCGGCGTTTCAGTTGGCGCGACCGTCGTTGGGTGAAGAGGGTGCGCTGGACCAACGCATCGCCGCGATCACGGGAGAAGAGACGAGTTTCGGCGGCGAGTGGACGGTTTCTTTGGACGACGCGCGGGCGATCGAGCAACGTGTCCCGTGGCAGGGAGATCCGGCCTGGGTCGTGCTCAGCCAAACTTCGGCTTGGCGTGTCCAGGCCGATGGACGCAACGAGCAGTTTCAGCAACTGATCGTGCGCGTGCGTCATCCCGAGCGGGCCGACGGCGCCAAGGTCCACTCGATCACCTACACACCGTCGCTGCAGCGGGCGAGTGTGATCGAGGCGAAACTGATCCGAGCCGACGGCACCGTGATCCCCGGCACACGAGGTGAACAGCCGGTGCTGCCAGACCCCGAGCTGAGGATGTGGTACGACTCGCGCGCGTTGGGCGTTTCGTTTCCGCGACTGGAAGAAGGCGACCTGCTCGACGTTCGCTTTGCGGTGAGCGATCGCGGCACCAGCAACTCGATTGCCGAAGGATACTTCGGCGATATGTTCGTGGCAGGCGGCGAGATGCCGGTGCTATCGACTCGCTTCGTGATCGATGCGGCTGCCGCGCGGCCGGTGAGGTGGAAGCTGGTCAACCTGCCGAGCCGCGAATCCGTGTCGACCCAATCACGCGGGGATCGCCAACTCACAACGATCGAACTACCACCGTTGCCTGCATTTCAAACGGCAGCCTTGGCGCCTCCAGCGATCGAACGCCTGCCCTACGCGATCTTCGGCACCTCCACCGATTGGACCACGTTGGGCAAGCAGTACGCGCGGTTGATCGAAGACAGCACGGCACTCGATGCCGACATTCGCGATGTGGTCAAACAAGCGACCGCCAAGACCTTCTCGCGCCGGCAGATCGTGCGTGCGCTTTACGACTGGGTCATCGAGAATACCCGCTACGTCGCGCTCGAGTTCGGAATCAATGCCGTCAAACCGTACTCGGCACCGCTCGTTTTCAAACGCCGCCACGGAGACTGCAAGGACAAAGCGACGCTCCTGATGGCGATGCTGCGCGAAGCCGGGATTCGCGCCCATGTGGCGTTGGTGCGCACCGCCGATCGAGGGCGGATCGACACCACGGTGCCGGTGCTGGCGGTGTTCGATCACGCGATCGTGTACGTGCCGGGTGAGGATCTGTGGTTGGACGGCACCGTAGTACATCACGCGATGGACGAACTACCGTTCGGTGATCGCGGAATCCAGGCACTGGTGATCGATCCGCAGGCAGGCGGTACGCTCACGATCACGTCGACCGGGCAAGCGACCGACGCGCAGTTGGCGCGCACCGAAGAGATTCGACTCGAGCCCGACGGCACCGCTACCGTAAGTGCCGAGGTCGTGACCAAGGGCGACACCGCAGCGCAGGATCGTTCGATGTTCCGCAGCACAGATCAGCCCGGCCGCACGCTGCAAGGGTTGTTGCGTCGTGCCTGGCCTGAACTGGTGCTCACCACTGCCGACTTCCCCAAGGTAGGGCTCGATGATCCCGAGGTGCGCTTTTCGTATCGCGCGCGCGTGCCTCGGTTTGGAACCGTGACCGGAAAACAGGTCGAGGTGCCGCTGTCGTTCGCGGCGCCGCATGTGCCGCTCGATCCACCATCTGCCGATCGAACGCTTCCGTTGCACCTCCCCGATCCATTCACGCAGCGCACCGAGACAACCCTACTTGTCCCACCAGGAGGCCGCTTCACCGCACTGCCGCAACCAGGGCTTGCCGAGTCGCCCTGGGGACGTGCGCAAATCCAAGTTCGAGCCGAGTCGGGCCGAGTGCGCATCACTGCCGAGTTGTCGCTCAAGAACGGTGACGTTCCTCCGGCTGAAATTTCGGCACTCGCGACCTTTGTCGAGCAAGCCAGACATTTGCTGCAACAACGTGTGACGGTGGAGATGCCCTGATGTCGCGACGAGTGCTTTCGTTCTCGCTCTCAGTCACGTTTGCGACGGCTCACGCGATGCAGGGCCCGCTCGGCGGGTGGGACAGCATGCTCGCAGGGCGTCACGAGGAGGCGCGCGAGTCGCTGCAGTCCAACCTGTCGCGCGATTCAGGTTCGGCGCGCGATGCGATCGGACTCGCCGCGCTGCTCGATCTGCGCGGTGACGCGGCAGGTGCCGCCGTGGCGCTGGCAACGGCGTTACAGCAGGATGCATCGTCTCCACTTGCCGCCGGAATCGTGGCGCGCTTGGCGCAACTGGCCGCGCGACTGCCTGACGGCGGCTCGGGACTCATCGCGGTTTTGGAACCGATCGCGGCACCGACATCGATGGTGGCCGATCCTGAGGTGCGATCGATCGCGCAAGAGTTGCTCGACGAGATCCGACGCCGAATCGGATTGCAGAGCACGTCGAGTCCAGTGGTCGCCCCAGGGACCGACCGACTCACGCAGTGGTCGTTGCTGGGTCCTTATGGTCGTTTCGATCGCTTGGCGCTGTGGCAGCCGCAAGCGCCGGAAAACGGAGACACCGACCCAAGCGATGATCCTGCGGGCTCGGCCGGGCAGAAGCCGTTTCGACTCGACACCGCTGTCCCCGACGGCAAGCTGGTGGTGCCGCTGGCGTTCCACAACTTCGGTGTCGTCTACGCGCTCACGCAGTTCGAACTGCCGACCGCCAGCGTGGTCAGGCTGCGTGCTGCATCGCCGGTTTCGTTTCGGGTCTTCGTCGACGGCAAGGAGTTGTTGACCGCCGATCGCGTCGGGCAGCGTCCCGCACTGGCGCTCTCCACCCAACGTCAGCTCAGCGCGGGCAAGCACCAGGTGATGGTCAAGCTCTCCAACGCTCAGCGCTTCGCATGGCTCACGCTGGGCGTGACACCGCAGGCAAAGCTGTTACCGCCCGGCGTCTCGATCGATGGCCCCTACGATCTGAGCACGCTCGATGACCCGGCGGCAACACTCGCCGCTGCATGGTGGTTGCGCACGCGAGGTCTCGACCGCGAGGCAGGCGCTGTGATGGAAGCGGCCCTGGCTCGCTGGCCCGAAGCGCCGCTGTTCGCCGCCCTGCTGGGCGAGCACTATCGCGATGCTCAAACAGGCAGCGCCGCCGAAGAAGACTTTGCGCGTGCACGCACACTGCTGGAACGCGCCATCGCGGCCGATCCCACGTGGTTGCGGCCCCGTCTGTTGGTTGCCGAAATGGACGAGGGGGCATCGCGCGCGCAAGAGGCCTGGGATTCGGCCGAGAAGATCTTGGCGATCGAGCCCAATCACCCCGACGCTCTGAAACTGAAGGCGCGGATCGCCATCAAGCGTCAGTGGAATGTCGAAGCGCGGCAAGCGATCGAGGCAGCGGGTCAGGCCGCGCCCGATCGCGAGGACTTGCTCGCCGATTCGATCGAGATCTACCAGCGAATCGGCGCCACCGAGGCGTTGCGCAGCGGCCTCGCGGAACTGGTGCGCCGCAATCCTGACAATGACGATTGGGCCGACCGGCTTTCCTCGGAAGAAGATCTCGATGCTTCCCTCGCCGCGTGGGATCGAGTGCTGGCGCTGCGCCCCACGCACATCTACGCGGCGCTGGCGCGCACGCGCGTGCTGATCGATGCCGGACAGGTCGAGACAGCGTTGCAGCAGTTGGATGCGCTCGGTCAACGGTTCCCGTACGAGGGATTGGTGCAGTATCGCCGCGCCGCTGCGCTCACACTGCTCGGTCGCGATTCGGAAGCCGATGCGGCGCTGAAGCGGGCGCTGGAGTTGGAGCCGCAACGGATCGAGTTGCGCGAGACATTGACACGCCGTGGTGAACGCGACCCGCTGGCTCCGTATGTCGAAGACGCAACCAAGATCATCCAGACCGCGTCACCCGCCGCTGAGGAGGTTGACTCAGCGCTCCTGGCCGACATCTCGGTGGTCGAGGTCGACGCCCAGGGCGGGCAGACCGAGTTGTATCAAGGCGTGCACAAGGTCTACACCCGTGCCGGTGTCGAACACGAGGGAGAATTGAAGCCACTCCCCAACGCGCGGATCGAATCGCTGCGTTTGCACAAGGCCGATGGACGGATCGTCGATGTCGAGCCGACTCATCGGCCGCTGAATCTCCCAGGCCTCGAACCGGGTGATGCAATCGAGTACATCTGGCGACGCTACACGCCCCCGCTCGAGCCGATCCCCGGCGCTCTCGACAACGCCACCGTCTGGTTGTTTCAGAACGACGATCGCGCCTACGCCTTGTCACGCTACGTGGTGGTGCATGACGACGCACTGAAAGTCTCGATCTGCGGCAACACGAGAGGGATCGAGTCCAAGGAAAAACTCGACGAGGGACGACGCGTGCACGACTACGTCGGCCGGCAGCTACCGATTTTGAGACTCGAACCGCACGTCGCGGATCGGATGGAGGTCACACCGCACGTGCGACTGGCGATGAACGCCACCTGGCAGGATTTCGGTGACCTGATCCGCTCCGCGGTGGCCGGAACGATGATCGCCGATCCTCCTCTGCCTGCGCTCGCGGACGAAGTGCGTCGGCGTTCCGGCTCGAAGGACCCACTCGCGCTCGCGCGCGCGATCCACAGCGTCGTCAGCGAGAAGATCCGCCCCGGGCGGCAAGCCTTGATGTTAGGAACGCCTGGCAGCGTGAATGCCTCCTCGGGTGAAGGCAATCGGATCACCATCGCGCTCGCGTTGGCCAAGCTCTTGGGATTGGACGGCCGATTGGTCTTGACCCGGCCGGTCGATCGTAAGGGACGCGAGATGGACTGCCCCAATCCACAGGTCTTCGGTTTTGCGCTGGGGGCCATCGCGATCGGTGACAAGCGTTACTACCTCGATTACAGCGACGGGGATCACCCGTTCGATTCCTTCCCAAACCAGATGTCGGAGTCGGATGCGCTGGAGGTCCCGCTCGATCCGAAGTTGCCGGTTGCCATCGTCGATCTGCCCAAACGCGAGGCCGGTATTTTGCGTGAATCCGACGCCGATCTGACGTTGGGCGCGGGTGGCGATGTTGCCGGAACGCTGAAGATCACGCTGCGCGGTGGCTTCGCTTCTTACTTTCGACGCCTGCTGGGAGAGTTGCCGGCAGAACGGTTGGAGTTGGTCTGGCAGTCGCTGGCCAACGACGCGTTCCCCGGTTCGGTGGTCACATCGCATGCGGTCGAGGGCGAAACCACGATCGAGCGAGACCTGTTGTTGACGTTGACGCTGCAGGGTGGCCGATTCGGTCGCGCCACGAGCGATGGACTCGCGCTGCCGCTTGTTACCGATCCATCCAACATCCTGGGGGAGTTCGCGAGTTTGCCGACTCGACAAACGCCGCTGTTGGTCGACGCGGATGCCTATCGTCGCGATCGGGTGCGCTTGACGATTCCGGCGGGATGGGTTTCGGCAGCACCGCCCAGCGCGGTGTCGCTCGACACCGACTTCGGCAGCTACGCGTTGACGGTCACACTCGACAGCAACAGAGTGTTGATCGAGCGGAACGTCTCGCTGCCGACACGGCGGATAGAGCCTTCCGACTACCAGGATTTTCGTGAGTTCGCACAGGCGATCGATGATGCGGAACGCCGCGAACTGGCTCTTTCGCGTTGAAATGCCTGCCGCGCTGCGTGGCGTGCGGCTGCCGTTAGTACTCGATGGAGCACGACCAATGGCTCGACCCGACGACAGACCGACCCTTCAGTTCCCCGTCGCCAAGCGCGAGCCGCACCACGAGTTGCGCCATGGCGAGACGGTGGTCGACCACTATCACTGGCTGCGCGACAAAGAGAGCCCGGCCACACAGGCCTATCTAGAGGCCGAGAACGCCTACACCGCGGCGATGACTACCGAGCTGCAACCGTTCGCCGATGCGCTCTACGAAGAGATGTTGGGCCGGATCAAACAGACGGATCTGTCGGTCCCGCAGAAGCGCGGCGCTTGGTACTACTACTCGCGCACGACCGAAGGGTTGCAATACGCCATCTATTGCCGCAAGCCGGCCGGCACAAACGGCCAGTTCGACGAACAGGCCACAGAACAACGGCTGTTGGACGTGAACGAGCTGGCCAAGGACAAGCAGTTCATGTCGCTGGGCGCCTTCGAACTGAGCGACGACGGGAGGCACTTGGCGTTCAGCACCGATGACACGGGATATCGGCAGTATCGGTTGTACGTCAAGAACCTCGACGACGACTCGATCGGCCCGGCCTTGGCTGAGCGCGTCACCTCGGTGGTCTGGGCAGGCGACGGCCGCACGCTGTTCTACACGGTCGAAGATGCCGTGACCAAACGCTCGGACCGATTGTTTCGTGTGGCGCTCGGCGGCACGCCGGAAGAGGTATTTCATGAACCGGATGCGCTGTACCGGATCGGTGTCGGGAAAACACGCGATCGGCAGTACTTGGTGCTAGGGATCTACAGCACCGACACTTGGGAACAACGCCTGCTACCGGCCGTCACTCCGGAGGCTGCCTGGCGCACACTCGTGCCACGCGAGAAGGGACATAAGTACGACGTCGAGCACCACGACGGTGTCCTGTATATCCGCACCAACAAGGATGCCAAGAACTACCGTGTGGTGACCGCGACCGTTGCCGATCCAGCACCGTCGGCCTGGAAGGAGTGGATCGCTCACGATTCCGATGCCTCGCTCAAGGCGCTGGATCTATTCAAGCAACACGCGGTCGTCACGCTCAAGCATGAGGGGCTGTACCGCCTGCGGATCTTCGATTTCGCGGCGAAGACCTGGCATGAGATCACGTTCCCGGACGCGGTCTACACAGCCGTTCCCGCCGAGAACCCCGAATACGACACAGCGCTGTTTCGTTTCAGCTACCAGTCGCTGATCACTCCCTCTTCGGTCTACGACTACGACATGAAGACCCATGCTCGCACGATGCTCAAGCAGCAAGAGGTACTGGGAGGCTACGATCCGACGCAGTACGACAGTGAGCGGCTGTGGGCAACAGCGCACGACGGCAGTCGTGTACCGATCTCGATCGTCTATCGCAGAGGGTTTCAGCGTAACGGGACCGCGCCCCTGCTGCTCTACGCTTACGGCTCATACGGATTCGGAATGTCCGCGTCGTTTCTGTCGACACGACTGAGCTTGCTCGATCGCGGGTTTGCTTTTGCGATCGCGCACATTCGCGGGGGAGATGAACTCGGCGAGAGCTGGCACGAAGACGGCATGCTGATGAACAAGCGCAACAGATTCACCGATTT